>NZ_JBFASK010000029.1:0-74210 GCF_040677675.1 Streptomyces sp. NPDC053755
GCCCACCCCGCACGGGGTGGGCGCCGTCGGCCCCTCGGCCGTTTCGCTCAGTCCGTGAGGGGACGGTAGACGGTCAGCGCGTCGGGCAGCTTGTCCAGCCGGAAGGCGCCCGGAGCCGGGACCACCTCGCCGTCGTAGGCCATGTGCGTGCCGTCGGGCAGGCCCGAGACGCGCAGGGACGTGACCCGGGCGGCGGCGTACAGCCGCGTCCTGGCCAGCCCCCCGGCCACCGCAGTGGCGAGCAGCCGGGTGCGGGCGAACCGGCCGCCGTGGGCGATCCGGACGTCGAGTACACCGTCCGCGAGGTCGTGGCGGCGCAGCGGGGCGAGCCCGGCGCTGCGGTAGGCGCCGTTGCCGGCGAACAGGAGCCACAACGACTCGGGCCGGCCGTTGACCTCGGCCCGCAGGGGACGGGAGGTGCGCAGGACGTGCACCACGCCGAGCAGGGACGCCAGGGGCCCGCCGAGGCGGGGCGACCAGCGTTCCCGGAGCCGTACGAGCTCCGGATAGACGCCCAGGCTGAAGGTGTTCAGGAAGTACGAGCGGGACCCGTCCTCGTCGGCGGTGATCCGGCCGACGTCGGCGCGCACCGCCTGCCCCTCGGCCAGCGCCGCGCAGGCGTCGGCCACCGTGTCCACACCGAGGTCCACGGCGAAGTGGTTGAAGGTGCCGCCGGGCACCACCAGCAGGGGCACGCGGTGCTTCAGGGCGGGCTCCACCGCGGCGTTCACCGTTCCGTCGCCGCCGCACACCCCCAGGACGCCCCCGCGCTCCGCGACCTCGGCCGCGGCCGCGTCGAGGACGTCCGGCAGCGGTCCCGCCTCCTCCTCGTACAGGATGACCTCGGCCCGGGGCAGGAGCGTCCTGATCTGGCGGACGGGATCCAGGAGCTGCGGCTGGGCGCCGGAAGCGGCGTTGACCACGACGACGAGCCCGTCACCGTCGGGCAGCGCCTGGGCGTCGACGCGGGGCCGGGCGGGCGTCGCGACCAGGTCGCGGGTCGGGGCGAGGCCCCGGACGGCGTAGGCCGCGCCCACGCCCAGGCCGGCGCCCACCAGGACGTCGCTCGGGTAGTGGACCCCGGTGTAGACACGGGAGAAGGCGACCGAGGCGGCGACCGGGAGCACGGCGGCCGCCAGGCCCCGCGACTCCAGCGCCACACCGGCAGTGAAGGCGGCGGCGGAGGCGGTGTGCCCGGAGGGGAAGGAGCTGGTGAACGGCTGGTGGGGCAGCCGGCGTACCAGCGGCACCGTGTCGATCAGCGGGCGGTCGCGGCGGACGGCTCCCTTGGCGAGCGTGTTGACGGTGGCCGAGGCCAGCGCCAGGGACGCCACTCCGCGCACCGCGGCGCGCCGCCCGCGCGGCCCGCCCAGGGCCCACATCCCGGCCGCGATCCCGAACCACAGCAGCCCGTGGTTCGCGCTCCGGCTGAGCCGGGGCAGGACCGGCTCGGCGCCGGGCCAGGAGCGGTTCGCGACGTGCCCGAAGACCTTGCGGTCCAGCCGTCCGAACGCGCCTGTCATGCGTCCTCTGGCGACCTGGCTCATCACATCTCCTCGTCGTCGGTCCGGACGCTCGAACACGCGCCCGGCCAGCGCCAACGTACCCGGCCGAGGCGGAATGACACGTGACTCGCGCCGAGTCGAGGCGTGGCGGCGTTCGGTAACGACGGTACGCGGCACCGGGGCGACGCGCTCCGGTGTCAGGAGGTGGCGCGGTGGGCGTTCGCCGCGGTGTCGCTGTCGGGGTGGATCGCGAAGATCCGGTCGAGGCCGACGATGCCGAGGACCCGCGCCACCGACGGTGGCACCGAGGCCAGGGCGATCGACGCCGCGGCCGTGGTGGCGGTGTTGCGGGCCGTCAGGAAGGCGTTGATCCCACTGGAGTCGCAGAAGTCCAGACCGGCGAGATCCAGGACGAGCAGGGCCCCCGGCGCGAGATCGACGGCCCGCACCCGCTCACGCAGGTCCGGCGCGGTCTCGTAGTCGAGGGTGCCCGTGATCGTGAGGACGGTGCCCGCGGACGAGGTTCGTGTGGTGATGTCCAGCATGGTCATGATCAGTCTCGGTCGGTGGAAGGCAGGGCGGTGGACGCTCGGCCGTCCGGCGTGGGGTCCCGGGCGTACCGGTCGCCGTCGGCGGCGGGGTCGCCGACGGGCACCCCCAGGGCGAGGAGGGCCGTGTCGTCGCCCAGCCCGTCCCCGAAACCCTCGAGGAGTCCCGTCAGAGCGGTGACGATACCTCCCGGCGTGGCGGGAGCGCGTTCGGCGACGAAATCTCGCAGTGCCTCGTCCCCGAACAGGTCGCGGGTGGCTCCCGTGCGGGCCTCGGTGAGGCCGTCGGTGTACAGCAGCACGCTGTCCCCGGGGCGGAGCGTCGTGCGGGCCGAGACGAACCTCGCGTCCGGCAGGATCCCGAGCAGGAGCCCACCGGGCGTCGACAGGAACTCCGTCCGGCCGTCGTTCCGTACGACGAGCGCCGGCGGATGGCCGCCCGAGGCCAGTTCGAGCGCGAACGACCCGTCGGTCCCCTGGGGTTCGAGCACGCCGAACACGGCGGTGCAGTAGCAGGTCTCACCCGCCGGATAGTGCTCCGTGAGCGCGGTGTTGAGGGTGCGGAGCGCGGCGACGGGATCGGGGTCGTGGAGCGCGGCGGCCCGCAGCGTGTACCGCGTCAGCGAGGTCAGCGCGGCGGCTTCGGGCCCCTTGCCGCAGACGTCCCCGAGGAAGAACGCCCAGCGTTTCCCGTCGAGCGGGAAGAGGTCGTAGAAGTCGCCGCCGAGGCGGTCGGGCGACGCCGTGTGGTAGTAGGAGGCGGCGTCCAGGCCGGGCACGGAGGGCAGCCGGGCGGGCAGCAGGCTGCGCTGGAGCACGGCCAGCGCGTCCTGGAGCCGGGCCCTGTCGGCCTCCGCGGCGCGGCGGGCCTCCTCGGCCTCCCTCCGGCTGCGCAGCAGCTCGGACTCGTAGGCGCGTCGGTCCCGCGCGTCCGTCAGCGTGATCCTGGCCAGCAGCGGCCGTCCGTCGGAGCTCGTCCGCACTATGGCGCTGGCCAGGACCGGCAGCGGTTCGCCGGCGCACGCCAGCTCCAGCGGAACGCCGCCCACCTCTCCGTTCAGGCGGAGCGCGGGGGCGAGTTGCGCCTCGTAGGAGAGCCGTCCCGCGGGGGTCAGGAGGGCGCCGAACTCCACCCGCCCCACCACGTCGCCCCGCCCGACCCCGAGCCACTGGAGGAGGGTGCTGTTGATCCGGGCGACCGTGCCGTCCAGCAGGATCGAGACGTAACCGCACGGAGCGGTGTCGTACAGCTCCTCGGCGCTGTCCTCCAGAACGGCCATGTAGGACTCGAGGGCGACGGCGGGCGAGCGGAGGCCGGGCTGGTCGTGGCCCTTTGTGCCGTGGTTCATGAGGCTCCTGAAGCGGTCGGCCATGTAGCGGGCCGGCACGGCGGAGGGGGCGGCTCCGCGGTCGCGGAGCCGCCCCTCTCAGCCCGGGCGGGGTCAGTGCTTGAAGGCGTCCTTGGTCTTCTCCTTGGCGGCGCGGGCGTCGCCCCTGGCCTGCTCCGCCTGGCCCTCCGCCTCGAGGCGCTCGTTGCCGGTCATCCGCCCGGCCGCTTCCTTGACCTTGCCCTTGGCCTGCTCGCTCTTGGCCTTAGCCTTCTGCTCACCGGACACAGCCGATCACTCCCTGCGCGTTGGGTCATGTCTGACATCAAGGCGCCTGACCGCGAAACGCGACGCTAAACCAGCGGGAGAAAAGGAAGCGGGTCACGAGACCATGTGTAATTCCGCGAAGCCCCTTGCAATTCCCCGGATCGACCGCGGAAAACTCACACATTCGAAGGGATGTTCTCCCAACCCCCGGGTAAGCGGTCGCCGGGAGGTTGATAGGAATGGTTCCTCTTCTGCTGGTTCTTCTGCTCGCGCTGATTCTCTTCGGCGCAGGGTTCGCGGTGAAGGCGCTCTGGTGGATCGCCGTCATCGTTCTCGTCCTCTGGCTGCTGGGCTTCGTGGCCCGGCCGAAGGGCGGTACAGGCCGCTGGTACCGCTGGTAGCGGTCGTCGCGGCGCACTCCGATCGCCAGGCTCGTGGGCGCCACCCCTCAGGGGGTGGCGCCCACGCCCGTGTCACCCGCGCGCACCGCCTCGGCGCCCGCGCGCGTCCCCCGGTGTGTCACCGCTCCGGTGTCCGCGCGCGTCGCCGTTCCGGCCCGTGTCACTGCTCCAGCGGGACGACCGCGCGGATCGTCTTCCCGCCCTCGTGGACCGAGACGGTCACCTCACGGCACAGACGCTCCACGATGGGCCAGCCGTAGCCGCCCGGGGTCAGCGCCGCCCCGCGCCGGTTCTCCGGCAGGGTGCCGCTGGCGTCCGTGACGGACACCGTCGCGCTGTCCCGCGCGAGGTCGAGACGGAAACCCGTGGGGCCGCCCGCGTGCCGCTCGGCGTTGGCCACCAACTCGGAGACCACGAGCAGGAGGTCGTCCACCTGCGACCGGTTCACCGGCCGGATCCGCGCGAGCCTGCGCCGGGTGGTCTCCCGCGCGTCGGCCGAGGTCCGCACGCCACCGTCGCCGCCACCGGCGGAGACGTTCTCGGCACGCGTTCGCGTCGTCGTATGGGACCAGGCCTCGTCGTGAGGCTGCATCGTGGTTCCCCTTCCTCCCGTTTTTCAGGCATTCGCTCCCCGCTCGTTTTCCCGCCGTCGCCGAGGTGACACACGAGCGTACGGCCGTATGCGGCGACCGGTGCGCTACCGAGGGTGACGCGGCGCACGCGCGCCGACCGGCGGAGTCGGGCGATCACCGCCCCTGCGCGCCCCTCGCGGCACGGGCCAGGACGCCCGACAGCTCGACCCGCGAACGGACACCCAACCGGGCGAAGACGTTGCGCAGGTGGTGATCGACGGTCCGGGGACTGATGGACAGCCGGTCGGCGATCTCCCGGTTGGTCGCCCCCTCGGAGGCCAGCGCGGCGATGCGCTGCTGCTGGGGCGTCAGGTCGCCCGGCGCCGCCGTCCCGCTCGGTCCCCCCGCCGCTCCGCCCGTGGCACGCAGCTCGGCACGGGCCTGCGCGGCCCAGATCTCGGCCGCCGCCCGCTCGAAGGTGACGAGCGCGTCGCTCAGCCGCACCCGCGCCTCCAGCGAACGCCTGCGCCGCCGGAGCCACTTGCCGTACGCGAGCAGGGTCCTCGCCCGTTCGAAGTCGTTGCCGGACGTGTCGTGCCGGCGCATGGCCTCGGCGTACCAGTGCGCCGAGTCCTCCGGCGCGGTCAGCAGCGCCCGGCAGCGCGCCAGCTGGGCCGGTGCCTGCGGATCGACCCCCTGGGCCGCCCACACCGTGAACTCCTCGGCCGCCGCCCGCGCTTCCTCGCCCCGGCCGGTGGCGTCGGCCGCCTCCACGAAGCACGGCACGGCGAGCATACGGAGGGCGAAGTGGCCGGAGCGGGGTCCCGGCAGCACCAGCTGGGCGAGCCGCGCGGTCGCCTGGGCGGCCAGGCCCTGACCCAGTTCCGCACGGGCCAGCGCCCACTCGGCGAGCGTGGCCGCCTGCGCCAGACCGTGGCCGCGGGCGACGGCCAGTGCCTGCCGGGCGTGCTCCTCGACGGACGCCGCGTCCCCGGCCACCGACGCGACCAGGGCCAGGACCGCGTGCTGATGGGCCGCCACGTTCTGCTGGCCGGTCAGCTCCGCGGCCCGCAGCCCCTCCCGGGCGTGCGTCCCGGCCCGGCCGTGACGTCCGGCCCGCAGCTCCGCGTAGGCGAGGTGCTCCAGGACACGCGGAATCATGGCGTTGCGTCCCTCCGCCCGGACCCGGGCCAGTGCCCGGCCGTAGACCCGGGCCGCCGACGCCGTGTCCCCGAGCACCAGGGCGGCCGAGCCCGCGCGCAGCAGCAGGCGGGGGTCGTCGGACGTGCCGTCACGCGCCACCACCCGGGACAGCGGGGCCCGGGCTTCGTGGAGGCGGATCGCGAGCGCCGCGCGCATGCCGTCGAGGAAGTCCTGCTCCGCGCCGTCCCCGCCGGTGTGGCAGCCGTCCCCCGGCGCCGTACCGCGGCGGACGGACGCGACCCGGTCGCCTCCGCCGTCCAGCGCGGTCAGGCAGGCGGCGGGGTCGCCTGCCGCCCAGGCGGCCTCCATCGCGAGGAAGCGGGCGTCCGCCGCCTCCCGCGGGGCCTCGTCGCGCAGCAGCCCGGAGGCCAGCAGCAGGGCCTGATGGGCGTCCCCGACGGGCCCGTCGGCCAGGTCCGTCAGGCCCCGGAGAAGCTCCGCGCGACCCCGGACGACGTCCGCGAGCGACCGCACCTCGTCCGGCGCGCGCAACCGGTCCGCGCGGTGACTCACCGCCCGGAGGAGGGGGAACGGCTGAGGTCCTGCCGCGCGCCGCGCGCCGCCCCGGGCGGCGGGGGAGGAGGCGGCCGCGGACGGGCCCGGGCCGGCGCCGAGGCTCCCGTCGTGACGCCCGCCGGCGACCGGGGCCCGCCTCTGGGCGCTCGGGGCGCCGGCATGGGCCGCGCTGCGCCCCTCGGCGTGGCCCCTCGTCCGCGTCGCCTCCGCCGGGGCGCCGCCGTCGTACGACGCGCCCTCGTGCCCTGCGTCGTCGCGGCCTGCGCCGTCGTGCCCCTCGTCGTCCAGGCCGGGCGCCGGCCCGTCCGACGGCGGGGTGAACAGGGCACCGGCGGAGCTGCGCCACGACGCCGGCGTCCCGGCGAGGACCGCCCGCCGGAGGAAGGGGTCCTCGAAGCGCAGCGCGGGAAGCGCGCCGCCGAGCAGTCCGTCCGCCAGCAGTCCGTCCAGTGTCTCCGGCGACGTCCGCGTCGCTCGCGCGGCGGCCAGGACCGCGTCGGCGTCGACCGTGGGCCGCGCCCCGTCCGGGCCGCCGGCCGCCTCGCCCGCGACGGCCACCAGGGCCAGCAGCCGCCTGCTCTCGGCGGGCAGCGAGTCGAGGAGCCCGCCGTACACCTCCGTGAGGACCGGCCCGTCGGTCAGCGGATGGGGGAGGGGAGCCCGCCCCGCGAGCTGCGCGGCGGACAGCCGCCGGGCCGTGGCGGCCAGGACACCGGGATGGCCCACGGCTTCGCGGAGCAGCCGGGCCCTGACGGCGGGAGCGAGGGGGCCGGGGCTGACGTCGTCGAGGAGGCGGCCCGCGCTCTGCGCGCTCAGCGGCCCCAGGCGCACCACCTGCGCGCCCGGCACGTCCGGGGAGCGGTGGTGACGGGCGTAGGACACCAGCCAGCCCACCCCCGCGGGCCCTCCCGCCCGCAACGCCGAGGCCAGCGCGGCGCGTGAGTGGGCGTCCCACAGATGGTGATCGTCCACGCACAGCAGCAGCGGCCGCTCGGGCGCGAGGCCCGCCACCGCGGCGCCGAGCCCCTCCGGGCCCCGGGCGACGCGCAGCGCCCTCCGGGCCGCCGAGGGGCCCGGGCCGAACGCCGACAGCAGAGCCCGCACCCCGCTCCACGGCACCCTGTTCCCGGGCGGCGGCAGGACCAGCCGGGCCGTGCCCGGGAAGTCCCGCGCCGCGTGGCGCAGCAGCGCCGTGCGTCCCGTGCCCGGGCTGCCGGTGACCAGCAGGACACCGCTCGACCCGGCACCGACGCGGGCCGAGAGGGCGTCCACGGCGGCGAGTTCGGTCGTGCGGCCGTGCAGCCCCGTGGCCGCCGCCGCGCTCGTCCCTCCACTCACGGCCGTTACGTTACTGCCCCGTAAGTAACTGGGACAGCCCCCGGACAGGGACCGATGGATCCTGGCCCATGCCCGGGGGCGCGGCTCTGTGAGCCCGCACAGACGACCTGACGTCAGGAGTGGGGGCACGTCCCCCGGTACTCGGCGATCGTCAGGCTGGGCCGGGGAGCCGGGCAGAGGAACTGCTCGTAGCGGGTGTCGTTGTCGATGAACCGCTTGAGCCACGAGATGCTGTACTTCGCGATCGTCGTGTTCGACGTGTTCGGTGTGAAGTGCGTCGCACCGTTGAGCTCCAGGTACGCCTTGTCCAGGGAGCTCGGAAGGTTCTCGTAGAACGGCTCGGAGTGCGTGGCCACGGGGGCGACCGTGTCGCCGTCCGCGCCCACGACGAGGGTCGGCGTCGAGATCTCCGGCCAGGTCTTGTCGGTGTTCCAGCCGGTGAGGGGGATCGCGGCCTGGAGCGACGGCCGGCTCTTGGCGGCCTCGAGCGCGCCGCCGCCGCCCATCGAGTGGCCCATGACGCCGAGCCGCGTGCTGTCGATCCGGCCCCGGACGGAGCTGCGCTGCGTCAGGTAGTCGAGCGCGGCCAGGAGCTGCCGGCCGCGGCTGTCCGGCTGGTCCACGGTCGTGTTCGTGTCGATGGTGAAGACCACGAAGCCCTGGGAGGCGAGCCGCGGGCCCAGCCAGGCGATGGACGACTGGTACGCGGTGAACCCGGGCGAGATCACCACGGCGCCGAAGGTGCCGTCGGAGGTGGAGGTGGGGTAGTAGATGGTGCCGCCGCCGAAGCCGGTGACGGCCAGGGAGGAGACGCTGAGGTCGGAGACGGCGTACGAGCCGCGGAGCGCCTCGATGCTGGAGACGGTCGGAGCGGGGCCGCGCTCGTACGGGTTGTCCGCCGCCTGTGCGCCGGGGGCGGTGAGTACGGTGATGCTGGCGAGGCTGCAGAACGCGGCGGCGGCGGCGAGGTGTCGTTTCACGACGGAGTCGTCCTCTCGTGTCGTGTACGGCCGCTGCCGGAGCGGAAGCGGCCGTGGAATGACTGGCCCGGTCAATGTCCGGGCCACGAGGGACGAAGGCATCGGCAGAATCACCGGCCTCGGCGCCGGGGAGCCGCGCGGGACCCCGGCCTCGGCACCCGGCAGCCGCCCGCCGGGACACGACGAAGCCGGCACACCCTCCCGGAGGGGGTGTGCCGGCCTCGGTCCGCCGGATTCAGGCCATCAGCACCGAGTCGTCCTCGGGACGCGCGCCCGGCAGCCGGTGGCGGGCGGCTATCAGCGCCGCGTCCACGTCCCGCGTACCGGTGGAGACGCACAGCGTGTACGCCAGGTCGTCCATCCGCTGCCGCACCTCCTCGCTTCCGTCCTCCGCGTGGAGCACCCTCAGCGTCGTGTACTGCTCGATCAGGTTGCTCAGCACCGCGGGATGGGCCATCAACACTGTGAGTCTCCCCTCACGTCAGGGCGCCGACCGCCCGGCTCGAAGCGCCGCGTACCCCCGCTTCCCCTTTGTATGCGGGGCGAGGGGGCGGTCCGGATCACGTCGGTCCCCTCCCGTGATTCACTACCGTCTCCCTTGTGACGATCACGGGGCGGTAGTCTCGTCTTTATTGCCGTACGACAACGGTCCAGCGCCGGAGCCGTACGGGAGGGGCGGAGCCCCGGCGCGAGGAACCGTGCCGGGCCGGACCCTCGGAGTGTCGGTGAAGCCAACGAGGATGGATCATGTCCAACACGACGATCGACAGTTCCTCCGCGGCGCGGCGGCCCGGACCGGCCGCCGTGGGGGAGCCGGAACTGCGCCAGCTGCTGGCGGGCCTCACCGCCGTACGCGACGGGGACTTCGGCACCAGGCTGCCCGACGACGCCAACGGGCTGATGGGCGAGATCTCCGCCGTGTTCAACGGCATGGTCGACCAGCTGTCCCTCTTCACCTCCGAGGTCACCCGGGTCTCCCGGGAGGTCGGCACGGAGGGCACCCTCGGCGGCCAGGCGGTCGTTCCCGGCGTCTCGGGCACCTGGGCCGACCTCACCGACTCGGTGAACGCGATGGCCGGCAACCTCACCCGGCAGGTCCGTGACATCGCGCAGGTCGCCACCGCCGTGGCCAAGGGAGACCTCTCCCAGAAGATCGACGTGGACGCCCGCGGTGAGATCCTGGAGCTCAAGAACACCATCAACACGATGGTCGACCAGCTCTCCTCCTTCGCGGACGAGGTCACCAGGATGGCCCGTGACGTGGGCACCGAGGGGATCCTGGGCGGCCAGGCGGACGTCAAGGGAGTCTCCGGCACCTGGCGCGACCTGACCGACTCCGTCAACTCCATGGCCGGGAACCTCACGGCCCAGGTCCGCTCCATCGCGCAGGTCGCCACCGCCGTGGCCAAGGGAGACCTCTCCCAGAAGGTGAGCGTCGACGCCCGGGGCGAGATCAGGGAGCTGAAGGAGACCATCAACACGATGGTCGACCAGCTGTCGGCCTTCGCCGACGAGGTGACCCGTGTCGCCCGTGAGGTCGGCACCGAGGGGAACCTCGGCGGCCAGGCCACCGTCCGGGGAGCGTCCGGCACCTGGAAGGACCTCACGGACAACGTCAACGTGATGGCGTCCAACCTCACCGGGCAGGTGCGTTCGATCGCGCAGGTCGCCACCGCCGTGGCCCGCGGTGATCTGTCCCGCCGGATCACGGTGGAGGCGAAGGGCGAGGTCGCCGCGCTCGCGGACACCATCAACACCATGGTGGACACCCTCTCCGCCTTCGCCGACGAGGTCACCCGTGTGGCCCGGGAGGTCGGCACCGAGGGCCGGCTCGGCGGCCAGGCGCGGGTGCCGAACGTGGCGGGCACCTGGAAGGACCTCACCGACAACGTCAACTCGATGGCGAACAACCTCACTGGGCAGGTCCGCAACATCGCGCAGGTGACCACCGCCGTCGCCAACGGCGACCTGTCCAAGAAGATCGACGTGGACGCCCGCGGCGAGATCCTCGAACTGAAGACGACCATCAACACGATGGTCGACCAGCTGTCCTCGTTCGCCGCCGAGGTCACCCGCGTGGCCAGGGAGGTCGGCAGCGAAGGCCGGCTCGGCGGTCAGGCCGAGGTCGAGGGGGTCTCCGGCACCTGGAAGCGGCTCACCGAGAACGTCAACGAACTCGCCGGGAACCTCACCCGCCAGGTCCGCGCCATCGCCGAGGTCGCCAGCGCGGTCGCCGAGGGCGACCTCACCCGCTCCATCACCGTCGACGCCTCCGGCGAGGTCGCCGAGCTGAAGGACAACATCAACTCCATGGTCGGCTCGCTGCGCGAGACCACCCGGGCCAATCAGGAGCAGGACTGGCTCAAGTCCAGCCTCGCCCGGATCTCCGCGCTCATGCAGGGCCACCGCGACCTGTCGGTCGTCGCCGAACTCGTCATGGACGAGCTGACCCCGCTCGTCCGCGCCCAGTACGGCGCCTTCTACCTGGCCGAAGAGGGCTTCGACGGAGTCGAGCTCGGCCTCGTCGGGTCGTACGGCCGCCCCGCGGGCAGCCCCGAGGACCGCCGCTTCAAGCTGGGCGAGTCCCTCGTCGGACAGGCCGCCCGCAGCCGCCGCGTCATCGCCGCCGACGACGTGCCCGGCGACTACGTCTCCATCTCCTCCGGACTCGGACAGACCGCGCGCGGCAGCCTGATCGTGCTCCCCATCGTGGTCGAGGACCAGGTCCTCGGGGCGATCGAGCTGCTCTCCTTCACCCCGTTCACCTCCGTGCACCGGGACTTCCTGGAACAGCTCATGGAGACCGTGGGCGTCAACGTCAGCACGATCGTCGCCAACGCCCGTACCGACGAGCTGCTCGGCGAGTCGCAGCGGCTGGCCGACGAGCTGCGGGCCCGCTCCGAGGAGCTCCAGGTCCAGCAGGAGGAGCTCCAGCGCTCCAACGCCGAACTGGAGGACAAGGCGGCGCTGCTGGCGTCCCAGAACCGCGACATCGAGGCGAAGAACCTGGAGATCGAGCAGGCGCGGCAGGAGCTGGAGGACCGCGCCCAGCAGCTCTCGCTCGCGTCGAAGTACAAGTCCGAGTTCCTCGCCAACATGAGCCACGAGCTGCGCACACCGCTCAACAGCCTGCTCATCCTGGCCCAGCTGCTCGCCCAGAACCCGACGCGGAACCTCACCGCCAAGCAGGTCGAGTACGCGGGCATCATCCACTCGGCCGGTTCCGACCTGCTGCAGCTGATCAACGACATCCTCGACCTGTCGAAGGTCGAGGCCGGGAAGATGGACCTCAACCCGGAGCGGGTGGCGCTGCGCCAGCTCCTCGACTACGTCGAGGCGACGTTCCGGCCGCTCACCACCCAGAAGAACCTCGCCTTCACCATCTCCACCGCCCCCGGGGTACCGGTCGACCTGGTCACCGACGACTCCCGGCTGCGCCAGGTGCTGCGCAACCTGCTCTCCAACGCCGTGAAGTTCACCGAACGCGGCAGCGTGCACCTGAGCATCGAGCCGGCCTCGGACGACGAACTGCCCGGCACGGTGCACCGCGGCGGCGCCGTGGTCGCCTTCCGGGTCAGGGACACCGGCATCGGCATCGCCCACCAGCACCTGGAGGCCATCTTCGGCGCCTTCCAGCAGGCCGACGGCACGACCAACCGCAAGTACGGCGGCACCGGCCTCGGCCTGTCCATCAGCCGTGAGATCGCCTATCTGCTCGGCGGCGCCCTGACGGCCGACAGCGAGCCGGGCGCGGGCAGCACCTTCACCCTCTACCTCCCCGTCGCCCGTGCCGACTTCCAGGCGGAGACCGCGCACGAGACCGGAGCGCCGGCCGCCGAGAAGGAGGCCGGGGAGATCGCCGAGAGGCCCAGCCGCACCCCGCGAGCGGCGCTGCCGGCCGTCCCGCAGCCCCGTCAGCCCCGGCGCCTGCTGGTGATCGAGGAGCGCTCCCGTGGGCTGCTGTCGCTCGTCGCCGAGAACGCCGTGGCCGAACTGGCCGACAGCCGGGACCTCACCGACCAGGCGGGCATCGAGGTGATCGCCGCCGTGGGACCGCAGGAGGCCGCGACCGCCCTCGCCACCCAGCCCTTCCACTGCGTCGTGCTCGAACTCGACATGGCGGACAACGAGGCGCTGCACTTCCTCGACGCCATGGACGGCGACGCCGCCCTGCGGACCGTCCCCGTGCTCGCCCACAACAACCGCAGGCTCGCCGCCGAGCATGAGCGCACCCTCCAGGCCAGGGCCCGTCAGCGGCCCCTGGAGCTGCTCTCCAGCCTCGACGAACTCCGCGAACGGATCGCCCTGCACCTGCTCGCCGACCAGCCGGGCGACGTCGTGCCCCTGCTCCGCGGCGAGCAGCGCCAGCAGACCCCCCACACCGTCGACGCCGCCCTGCACGGCCGTACGGTGCTCGTCGTGGACGACGACGCCCGCAACCTCTACGCCCTCAGCGGCATCCTGGAGCTGCACGGCATCGAGGTCCTCCACGCCGAGAACGGCCGGAAGGGGATCGAGGCACTCGCCGCGCACCCCGACATCGACCTGATCCTGATGGACGTGATGATGCCCGAGATGGACGGTTACGCCGCCACGGCGACGATCCGGCAGATGCCCGCCTACGCCGGACTGCCGATCGTCGCGGTCACCGCCAAGGCGATGCCGGGGGACCGGGAGAAGAGCCTGGCGTCCGGCGCGAGCGACTACGTCACCAAGCCGGTGGACGCCGACGACCTCATCGCCTGCATCCGGCGCTGGCTGCGCGACGACTAGTCCGGCGGCGGACACGGGCGGACCCCCGCCCGCGTCCGCCGTGCCCCTCTCGCCCCCGCCCCGCAATCCGTCCCACGGCCCAGGCCGTCACATCCGAGGAGTCCACGCCATGAGCGCTCCCCCCGACCGCGGCGCGGACGCCGCCGGAGGTCAGCTCGGGGACGACAGGGCCTCGGCCGAGTCCGCCCCCGGGACCCGACCCGCCCCAGGGGCCGGCACGGTCCCGACGCCCCGCGAGACGACGGACGGCGACGGCGACCCCTACGGCGCCCTCACCGGCGCCGCAGCGCCCTTGGTCGCCCCGCCCGAGGAGGAGGGCTTCCTTCCGGCACACCACTCCACCGTCGGCCGGCTGGCCGCTACGGTGGAGCGGCTGCGCGAAGAGGTACGGGCGGCCCAGGCCGCGGCCGACGGGCGCGCCCTCCTCGAACTCGCCAAGGGCGTCATCGTCGAGCGGCTCCGGTGCGGCCCCGCCCAGGCATCCCGGCAGCTCGCCGAACTCGCCGCGCAGTCCGGTCTCTCGCCCCTGGAACTGGCCGCCGACATCATCAACCAGGCCGCCCACGACCAGGTCGCCGAAGTCGCCGAGGACTTCGTCAAGCGGGCGGTGAGCGAACCGGACACCGCACCCGGGACCGGGCGGGAACCCTCCGTCGCCGTGCGACTGCGGACCGCCGAGAGCGCCGCGCTGAACGCGGGCGACACCCAGACGGTGGCCGAGTCACTCCTGGCACACGCCCTCGCGCCCCTGGGCGCCACCGCCGTCGCCGTCTGGACCGCCGGCGCCGACGGTTCGTTCACGCTCAGCGGCCACGCCGGTTTCGGCAGCGACGAACCCGCACGCTGGCGCTATGTCCCGCCCGGCGTCGTCACCGTCGCCCGCCAGGCCCTCACCGAGCGCCGCACCGTCTGGTTCCCCTCGCTCACCACCGCCGGCATTCCCACCATCGGGCACGCGCGCACCCCCGACGGCGGACGGGTGGCGGTGCCCGCCGGCACCGGCGGACGCATTCACGGCGTCCTGGAGATCTGCTGGGCCCACCCCCTGGAGCCGCAGCCCCAGGCCGTGGAGCGCCAGCTCGAAGCGCTCGCCGAGCTGTGCGCCCACACCATCGACACCCTCCCAGGCGACCCCGCGCCGACGCCGCCCCAGGACCCGACCGGCGTGGCCGAACTCGTGGACCTCTCCGACGGCCTCTACGACCCCGCGCTCGTCCTCACCCCGCACCTCGACGCGGACGGCCGGCTCAGCGACTTCCGCATCCGGCATGCCAACGACCACTTCCAGGACCCGGCCGGCCGGCCTCGCGGCGCCGTCGACGGCGCTTTCCTCCTGGAGGCGTACCCCACGGCGGCCGGCGAGGGCGAGCTCTTCGACCGGATCGAGCGCGTCTACGCCACCGGCGAGCCCTTCAGGGCCCGCCGCGCCCCGCTGACCGCGCTCGTGGACCAGGTGGCGCTCGCGTCCACCGCCGACCTCAGCATCAGCAGGCACCAGGGCGGAGTCCTGCTCATCTGGCGCATCGAGGACGAGGCCGCCCGCCTGGCGAACCTGCTCCAGCACGCGCAGCGCCTCGGCCGCATCGGCGGCTTCGAGGAGAACGTCCTGACGGGTGAGATCACCTGGAACGGCCAGCTCTTCGACCTGTACGGCCGAGACCCCGTCGAGGCCCCGGTGTCCCTGCGGGATCTTGCGTCTCACGCCCACCCGGACGACGCCGTCGCCATCGGCCGCTTCCTGCAGGCCGTGCTGCGCCACCGGCGGGCCACCTCGACGGCGTTCCGTCTGGTGCGCCCGGACGGGGTGACCCGGCACATGCGCGTCATCGCCGAACCCGCCCTCGGTCCCGACGGCCGCCTCCTGGCGGTACGGGGCGCCTATCAGGACATCTCCTCGCAGCACTGGACCGAGGTCGCCCTGGCGGCGACCCGCGACCAGCTCGCCGTCACCGAGCAGGAGTCGGCGGAGCGCAACCGCCTCGCCCTCCAGCTGCAGCACGCCATCATGCCCCCCACCCGGGGCCCGCTCGACGCGCCCGGTCTCCAGATCGCGGTGCGGTACCGGCCGGCCGAGACGGAGTCACTGGTCGGCGGCGACTGGTACGACGCCGTCGTCCTGCCGTCCAAGAAGATACTGCTCTGCGTCGGGGACATCGCGGGCCACGGGATCGAGGCCGCCACCGGCATGGTCGTGCTGCGCAACGCCATGCGCGGCCTCGCCGTGACCGGGGCCGGCCCCGCGCAGCTCCTCTCCTGGCTGAACATCGTGGCGCACCACCTCACCGAAAGGGTCACGGCCACCGCCGTCTGCGGCGTCTTCGACCCCGAGACCCGCACCCTGCGCTGGGCCAGGGCCGGGCACCTTCCCCCCGTCCTCGTACGCGGCACGGAGGCCACCACGCTGCCCCTGCTCCAGGGGCTGCTGCTCGGGGCGCTCGCCGAGGCCGAGTACGAGGAGGCCGAGGTGCAGCTCGAGGCGCAGGACACGGTCCTGATGTACACCGACGGTCTGGTCGAGCGGCGGGACACCGCCGTGCAGGACTCCCTGGCCCAGCTCCTCGCCACGGCCCAGGCCCCCGCCGACACCCTGGAACGCCGGCTCGACACCCTCCTGACGCAGAGCAAGTCCGACACCGACGACGACACCTGTCTGATCGGCGTGCGGGTCGCCTGACCGGGCCCCGCACGCCCGTACCCCCCACGCATCCCTTCCCCCTACCGAAAAGTGGACCATGCCCCAGCCTGAAGACAATCTGGACGTCGAGGTGGAGATCCGCGACGACACGACGGCGGTACTGTCCGTGGGCGGCGAGCTCGACATCGAGACCGCCACGCTGCTCCACCACCACCTGGCCAACCAGTTCCTGCACGGCCGCCGCCACCTGGTGATGGACCTCTCCCGGCTGGAGTTCATGGACTCGTCCGGCCTGAACGTCCTGATCAGGGCTGCCAGGGACGCCCGCCAAGCGCGCGGAGACCTCCATCTCGTGGCGCCGACCGAGGCCGTACGGCGCATCCTGGAGATCACGGGTCTGTCGATGACGACGCCTTTGCACGCCGATGTGGACGAGGCGCTGTCGGCCGCCGGCCGGGCCGGATAGACGTACCGGACCGGGCGGACAGAAGAGAAGCAGGAACACGTGGACGAGATCGCCGTTGTCGAGCAGGCGCTGCGCCGGGCCGCGCCGCACATGCTGATGAGCGTCGTGGAAGAGGCGCTGCGGACGTACTACGGCGCGCGGGAGGTGGAGCTCCGGCTGGCCGACTACGGTCTGCGGTCGCTCCAGCTGGTGGGGAGCAACCCGCACACCGTCCAGCCGCTGCCGATCAGCAGCAGCCCGCAGGGCCGCGCCTTCGGCTCCCAGGAGCCGTACGTCACGGAGACGGCCACGGCGGTCGCGGCCCATCTTCCGGTCACCATCCGGGGCGACCGGATGGGCGTCCTGACCGTGACGGCACCCAAGGACCACGACATCGTCCGGCAGCTGCCCGAACTGCAGCACATCTGCGAGGCCCTCGGCCACGAGATCCTGGTCGCCGAGCGCGACACCGACCTGTACGTCCTCGCGCGACGGGCCGCGCGGCTGACGCTGGCGGCCGAGATGCAGTGGCAGCTGCTCCCGGGGCGGTCCTGCGCCCGGCCCGAGTTCTCGCTCGGCGCGCATCTGGAGCCCGCCTACGCGATCTTCGGTGACAACTACGACTGGTCCGCCTCGGCGGACCACCTGACCCTGACGGTCACCAACGGCATGGGGGAGGGCATCGAGGCCGCCCTGCTGACCAACCTCGCCATCAACGCCCTGCGCAACGCCCGCCGCGCCGGTCTCGGCCTCGTGGACCAGGCGGCCCTCGCGGACCAGGCCGTGTACGCGCAGTACCGCGGCAGCGCCTACGTCTCCGCGCTGCTGCTCCGTTTCGACCTGACCACGGGTGAGGTGGAGGCCGTGGACGCCGGTTCCCCCCGACTGTGGCGGCTGCGCGAGCGGACGGTCGAACCGGTCTCCTTCGAGGCACAGCTGCCCCTGGGCATGTTCGAGGAGACGGCCTACGTGGCGGAGCGCTTCACGGTGCGCCCGGGGGACCGGCTGCTGTTCGGCAGCGACGGGGTGTACGACGCGCCGTCCCCCGACGGGGAGAGCTACGGCGAGAGGGCGCTCGCGCGGGCGCTGACCTCGACGAGGCTGCTTCCCCCCGCCCAGGTCCCGGGCGCGGTCCTGCGGCAGCTCGCGGAGTACCACGGGGATACGCCCCTGGAGGACGACGCGCTGGTCGTCTGCCTCGACTGGCGCGGCCGGAAGGACGCCGGGGAGCGTGTCCCCCGGGAGACCGCCGAGGTCTGACGGGCCGTCGACCCTTCGGCGTCCGGGTCCCGAGCAGGTGTCAACAGTTGCCGAACGGCAAATGTATTCTTGGGGCAACACTGCTGGCTCGTGTCCGGGAGTGCGCACGTCGGAGGCGACCAGAGGGTGACAAGTGGGACAAGGGGCGTGTGACCGGACGGCGGTCCCGGTGCGGGGCGGTCAGGCGGACCGGGCGTTCCCGAGCGGGGCGTTCCGGCGCGACGAGGAGTGCTCCTTGTCCAACGCCTCCTGGAAACCCGTCAGTCCGCGCAGCAGTGCCTTCCGGGTCGTCGGCGTCATGGTGGTGATGACGGCCAGCAGGGCCTCCTCGCGCTGCCCCCTGAGGTCCCGCAGGTACGCCTTGCCCCGCACGGTCAGGTGCAGTTCCAGCTGGCGGCGGCTGACCGGACTGGGCAGGCGCTGGACGAACCCCAGGGCCTCCAGCCGGTCGCACATGCGGCTCACCGAGGGCGGCGCGGAACCGAGCAGCTCGCCCAGGGCGCGGAGGTTGATGCCCTCCTCGCGATCGAGGCTGTAGAGCACACGGAGCTGCGAGGCCGACACGGGCGTCGACGACACCATGTCCCTGCCGCGCTCCCACATCACCTCCAGGAGCTCGATGAGCTCCCGCGCTGCCTCCGTCGTCTCCTGCGGCTCCCGCTGCGACGGGGCGGGGTTCGTGTCCATGGCTAGTGACACTCCTCAGGCGTCCGGGGCCGAGGGCGTCGGTCTCGCGACGCGCCGGTCATCTACATCTCTCCAGAAGGCGGTACGGATTCGGTGGATCGACGCTCGACAGTGGAACGCGCCTTGCGCGAAGCGCCGGCGCACCGCCTCCTGGACTCCCTCCGTATCGATCTGGCACAGCAGTTCGCCGCGGTCTCGGCCGACCTCCTGCTCGTCGACTACGGACTCACGGAACTCCGTCCCGTCGAGCCCGCGCAGACTCCGGCGGGTTCACAGCCCACGGCCGTGGAGGCCGGGCCCGCGGGGCGCGCCTACTCCACACAGCAACCATATCTTTTCGGGGGAGACGGACCCACGGCGACCGCGTTCCTTCCTGTGACGGTTCGCGGCGATCGCTGTGGCGTTCTTGTGGTCGTCCTTCCTTCGGACCGGCTCACGGCGGAGACGACCGCAGAACTCGCCTCCGTCGCCGAGATGCTCGGACACGCCCTGCGGGTCGCCGACCGCCATACGGATCTGTACCGGCGGACACGCCGGGCGCGGGCGCTCAACATTCCCGGCGAGATGCAGTGGGACCTGCTGCCCGGGCGTGCCTGCGTCGGCGAGGAGTTCGACCTGCACGCCTACTGGGAGCCGGCCTACACCTCCGGCGGGCACGTGCTGGACTGGTCCGTGACGGAGGAGGAGCTGACGCTGGTCGTCGCCAACGGCACCGGCCCCGGCACCCAGGCCGTCCTCGTGAGCAGCCTCGCCCTCAGCGCGATCCGCAACGCCCGCCGGGCCGGTCTCGACGTCGTCGGCCAGGCGACCCTGACGGACCAGGCGCTCTACGGTCAGCACCGGGGCGCGAGGACCCTCTCCGCCCTGCTGATGAGCTTCGCCCGCGCGACCGGCGAGGTGCGGGTCGTCGACGCGGGCTCGCCCATCGTCTGGCGGGCCCGGGCCGGCGCCGCCCCCGAGCGGCTCGACCTCGAGCGCCAGCTTCCGCTGGGCATGTTCGAGGACACCGTCTACCTCACCCAGCGCCTGCGGATCCTCCCCGGTGACCGTCTGGTGTTCGTCGCCTGCGACCGCGCCGAGCCGGCCGACGAGGCGGGCGACGGACCGGACCGGGCGGTGAGCCGGGCGATCGAGGCCACGCGTGGGCTGACCTGCGCGGACACGCCTCGGGAGGTCGTGCGGGCCCTGCGGTCCCGTGGGGGTCCGGCCTCGGACGACCTCCTCGTCCTGTGTTTGGACTGGCATGGCCGCCGGGCCGCCGGACCACCGCCGTCGGCGCATTCCGACCGGTGACGCGGACCTCTCGCGCAACCGGTGCCCCGGCGGTCCGCATCCATATTTCCGGGGTGTGTGCGGTGTGGAACGAGCGCGCATGGGAAAATGCGCCGGACGAGACGAGGAGTGCGACAGTCACGCGAGGAAGGAGGGGCGATGGGTGAGGTGATCGCCAGGAGAGGCCAGGTGCGCCGGCCGTCGCTGTCCGCGAGCGTGGTCTACGAGAGCGCCGACGCGGGGGACGGCATGATCGCGTCGGCGCGCGACTTCACCGCCGACTTCCTCACCGCCGCGCCGGCCGGAGGGGGCAGGTCGGTCTCCCGGGAGCGCGTGGACATCGCGCGCCTGGTGGTCAGCGAGCTGGTGACCAACGCCGTGCGGCACGCCCCGGGCCCCTGTCGCGTGCTCCTCGAGCTGTTCGAGGACGCGTTGGAGATCTCCGTCTTCGACGGTCTGGACGTCTCTCCCGTGCCGCGGGCCCACGATCCCCGGCGGATCGGCCAGCACGGCGTCGAGATCGTCCTGGCGGTGTGCGAGAGCGTGAGCGTGGAGCCGCAGCCGCCGGGCAAGCGCGTCCGGGCCCGTCTCTCCCTCGCGTGAACCTCCCCGGCGTGGTGGAGTGGTCCGGCCGGAAAAGTTTTTTCCGCCGGTCGAGAATTTTCTGGCATGCCTCGCGTATGACGGGGTAGGCGGGGCTCTCACGGGGGATTGAAGAGCTGACGATGGACGAGGGAGGTCATCAGAGTGCCGACTGCGGTGACGACGGAGACGAGGACCGGTGTCGAGACGGGAATGGGAGACCTTCCTGTACTCGAATCTCCCCGCAAGGTCGCTCCGAAGGACGCACGTGAGCTGTCGAAGGTCTTCTTCGACAAGCTGGCGGTACTGGAGGAGGGGACCCACGAGTACCAGTACGCGCGGAACACCCTGATTGAAATGAACATGTCGCTCGTGCGCTACGCGGCCGGACGGTTCCGGGCCCGCGGCGACGAGATGGAGGACATCGTCCAGGTCGGCACCATCGGTCTGATCAAGGCCATCGACCGGTTCGACCTCTCCCGTGAGGTGGAGTTCACCAGCTTCGCCGTCCCCTACATCGTCGGAGAGATCAAGCGCTTCTTCCGCGACACCTCCTGGGCCGTGCACGTGCCGCGCCGGCTGCAGGAAGCCCGCGTGGAGCTGGCCAAGGCGACCGAGGAACTGAGCTCCCGCCTCGGACGCGCGCCGAGCGTGGCCGAGCTGGCGACGCTGATGAACCTCTCCGAGGACGAGGTGATCGAAGCCCGCATCGCCTCCAACGGCTACAACTCCACATCGCTCGACGCCGCCGTCGGCCCGGACGGCGAGGACGGTGACGCGGCCCTCGCCGACTTCATCGGTGTGGAGGACCCGGCGCTCGAGCTCTTCGAGAACTTCCACACCCTCGCGCCGCTGCTCGTCGAACTCGACGACCGCAGCCGTCGCATCCTGCACCTGCGCTTCGTGGAGGAGCTGACGCAGTCGGAGATCGGCAAGGAGCTGGGCATCTCCCAGATGCACGTCTCGCGCCTGCTCTCCCGCAACCTGGAGCGTCTGCGCAAGGGCATGCTCGACCAGTCCTGATCGCGGACGTCGAGGAGTGTCCCAACGGAACGGCCTCACCAACCCCCTTCTGGTGAGGCCGTTCCGTGCTGCGACGAAGCCGACGGAACGCGGATACCAGAGGAGTGCCGGCACGGTGAGGAAGGCGAACGGGGAACGGCGTGACGCAGGCGAGCGTGACCGGCCGACACGTGGGTGAGACCCTGCGGGCCGGCGTGGAGCTGGGCGGAGCGCAGGGCGCCATCGCGGAGGCCCGGGACTTCACCACGTCGTTCCTCGGACGGTGCGCGCCGCCCTCGGGGTCCTGGCCGGAGCGCGGCGTCGACGCCGCGCGGCTGGTCGTCAGCGAACTCGTCACGAACGTCGTGAAGTACGCCCCCGGCCCCTGTCGGCTCGAACTCGCCCTGGGGGAGGGGGTGCTGGAGATATCCGTCCACGACACGCACCCCGTCGTCCCGGTCGCCCGCCCGCGCGACCCCGGCCGGCTGGGACAGCACGGCATGGAGATCGTGCTCGCGCTCTGCGCCACGGTCGAGACCGAGGCGGTGGCGCCCCACGGCAAGTGGGTCAGAGCGCGCCTTCCGCTCGGCTGACCTGCCGTGGCGGCGCGCCACCGTCGATCGGAACTCAGTGCTTGTTCGCCTGCCGACGGGACCGCCGCTTCAGCGACCGCCGCTCGTCCTCGGTCAGGCCGCCCCAGACGCCGGTCACCTGGCGGGAGTCGTCCATGGCCCACTCCAGGCACTCCCGACGCACCGGGCAACGGCGGCAGACCTCCTTGGCCTCCTCGGCCTGGATCAGCGCCGGGGCGCCGGTCCCCACCGGGAAGAAGAGGTCGGGGTCGACATTGGTGCAGGCGGCGGATGCGCGCCAGCTCTCCATCAGATCCTCCTGTAGTCCGTCATGAGCGTTCGTCCGTCCGTCGGCGCGGGAGCCCGGCTCTACCGTCGCGCGAACAGACGGCCGGTCTCGGCCGCCCAGTCGATCCTGGCGGCCTCGCTACCGGCCGGCACGGCGTCGTAGGTCTCGTTCAGCCAGCTCCGCAGGCCCGCGCGGTCGATGTCGACCACGGCGAACGCCCCGGCCGACCCGAGCCGCATGCGGACGCGTCCTTCCCTGCCCCCGCAGCGCAGCGGCCAGAGGCGCACATCGCCCTCGCCGCTGAGGACGCGGGTCCCCGAGCGCAGCAGCTCGCGGGAGAAGGTCCAGTCCACGACCCGGCCCAGCGAGAGCCGGAAGGCGACGCGTATCGCCCACGGGTCGTCGGGGTCGTAGTGGAACGTGGCCTCGACGGCCAGGCCGATCTCTCCCTGGATCTGACGGGCCGTCGTGCTCCACGACCGCACCGGGGGCGCCGGGGGCCGCTGCGTGGTCTCGTGTCGGTTCGATGTGGACATCGTCACCACTTCCCTCGGAAAGATCGCGCTGCCTGCGCGGCGCCGTGCCATTTCCTCGTAACCCCGCAGAGGCGATGCACACCCGGTCTCGGTGAAAGGGGCGTGAAAAGCTCATCGGCGGCCGAAGACCGCTCGTCCGTCCTCTGGGTCCGGGCCGGCGCGGGGGACACGAAAGGGCCGCCCCGATGACGAGGCGGCCCGGGTGCGGGCGCCCGGCGGCGCCCCTCGGTCATACGTAATGGACTGTCACATGCCGGAAGCCGAGGGCGCGGAGCATCCCCTCCAGCATGGCCGTGGTGTTCTTCTCGGCCCGTGGGCCCAGATCGCTCTCCCGTGCGGCCTCGCCGATGCGCTGTGCGGCCAGCGCGTGCACCGCCCGCTCGTCGGCGGGGTTGTCGGAGAAGAGATCGCCCAGGCGGTCCAGGAGGCCCCGCTGCTTGGAGACGGCGTACGACTTCTCCGGGTCGAGGGCCGGAGCGGCGAGCCGCGCGTGCGGCAGGCGCAGGGTCGCCGACGTCCGCTTCTCGTCGACCGTGATGCTGCCCTCGCCGATCTTGCCGAGATCGACGTACGCCCCGACCGTGCCGCTGGCGACGTAGAGCGTACGGGTGCCGCGGATGGCGTCCGGCAGGAGACGGGCGTCCTTCTCGAGGTCGACCACGATCTGGAAGTTCCCGGCGGCGCCTTCGTACCGGTGCATTTCCTGGACGGACTTCAGCAGCGCGGGGCCGGAGCGGTCCCGGGTCTCCTCGCCGAAGAGGTCGTCGAGCCCCGGCGTGAGGCTGAACCGCCCGAGGAGGACCAGCACGAGCGCTGTCGCCAGCAGCGCGGCGGCGAGCACCGGCCACCGGCGGGTCGTCCGCCCACGGGCCGGCGGCTCGCCCGGTGGGGTCGCAGCACCTTCTCTCATGCTCACCGCATGCCCGCCGACCGGCCGTTCATGCCGCAACGGCACGCCCCGACAGGGGAGTTGACCGCCCGCCCGTCGCGGCGCGCGGGTCGCCGCGGCTCAGGGCCTGCGGTAGACGCGGAGGTCGGAGACCTCGTACGACATCTCCGACGTCCCGGGGTCGGGAGGCGGGTGGTACCGTCCGGCGCAGACGGAGAGGTTCACGATGAGGTACGCCTTCCACCGCCGGCCCACTCCTCGGCCGTCCCCGAAGACCCGCTCGCCGTTGACGTGCCACACCACCGAGCGGGCACCCAGCTCGACCCTCAGCTCCACCCACTCGCCCGGGCGGATCGAGGGGTCGCGGTAGTAGAGCCCGCCGCCCCTCACGCGGTTCGACAGCTCCAGCAGATCGGGATTGTCGGGGTGGTACTCGAAGAAGTCGATCTCCTGGCCCCCGTCGAGCCACGTCCAGATCGCCGGCCAGGCTCCGATCTCCTCCGGCAGCCGCACCCGCGCCTCCACGACGTCGCCGGCGCGGACCATGAAGCCCTCGGCGCTGCCCTCCGTCGTGAGAAGGCCCGCGCTCCAGTTGCCGTCGGGCCGCCTGGTCGCCTTGAAGCGCCCGGAGCGGCTGTACGCGGGGTCCTCGACCAGGTGATCCAGCTTGTTGTCCCCCGGGTTGGTCGGCCCGCCGTTCGGATAGGCCCAGGACCGCCCGGCGACCCACTGCTCCGTCGAGGCGAAGTCGGCGGTGAAGACCGGCTCCGCCGCGCGCGCCTCACGGCGCCGTCTCAGCCGGTCGATGATCTGCGGCAGCATCGGTGACTCCTCCCCGTCCGGGACGAACTGTCCGATTCGGTTCTGCCCGGACCACGGGGCCCTCATACGGCGACACTCACCGCGTGGCGTCAACTCGTCACGGAAGGGAAGGCGCCGCTTCGGACAGGTGAAGTCGTTTCCACCGTGGGACGGTGGGGTCAGTATCGGAAGAGGGCGAACGATGAGCGGCGACGTGCGCAGCGTGGGCGTGGAAGAGGAACTCCTGATCGTGGACGCCGAGAGCGGCGCTCCACGCGCTCTGGCCGGCGCGGTGCTGGCCGCGGCCGAGCGGGCCGCCGCACGTGAGGGCGGGGACGAGGAGCACGAGTTCGAGAAGGAGCTGCAGAAGGAGCAGGTGGAGTTCGCCACCCGGCCGGTGACGAGGATGGACGACCTCCAGGAGGAGATCGTCCGCTGGCGCGGAGAGTCGGCCCGCCACGCGTCCACCGTCGGCGCGGTGGTCGCCGCCATGGGAACCTCGCCGCTGCCGGTGAGCCCCTCGCTGAGCGTGGGCGAGCGGTACCAGTGGATGGGCGAGGAGTTCGGCCTGACCGCGCAGGAACAGCTGACCTGCGGGTGCCACGTGCACGTGTCGGTCGAGTCCGACGAGGAGGGCGTCGCGGTCCTGGACCGCATACGCCCCTGGCTTCCCGTCCTCATGGCCCTGAGCGCCAACTCGCCCTTCTGGCAGGGGGAGGACAGCGGCTACGCCAGCTATCGCAGCCAGGTGTGGAACCGGTGGCCCTCGGCCGGCCCGGTGGGCGTCTTCGGTTCCCCGGAGCGCTACCACGAGCTGGTCCGGGCCATGGTCGGCACCGGAGTGCTCCGCGACCAGGGGATGATCTACTTCGACGCCAGACTCTCCGCGTCCTACCCCACGGTCGAGGTACGCGTGGCCGACGTCTGCCTGGAGGCGACCACCCCCGTCCTGTTGGCCGCCCTGGTGCGCGGTCTGGTCGAGACGGCCTCGCGGGCCTGGCGCAAGGGCGAGCCGGCCCCGCGGATCGACACCAGCCTGCTGCGGCTCGCGACGTGGCGGGCGGGACGATCCGGCCTGGACGGCCCCCTCGTGCACCCCGTGACGATGGAGGAGGTCCCGGCCCAGAGCGCCGCCCAGGCGCTGTACCGGCACGTGGAGGCGGCCCTGGACGACCTCGGCGACGCCGACCGGGTGCGGCGGGGGATGGCGGAGCTGCTGGCGCGTGGCAACGGCGCCCGCGTCCAGCGCGAACTGCTGCGCGCCGAGGGCGACCTCGCGACGGTCGTCGCCCGCTGCGCGCGCATCACCACGGCCGCCGACGGCCGCGCGTCGGGCTGAGCCCGCACCGCCGTCGGTTCTCCGTGCCGTCCGGAGCGTTTGAATCCGGCCGTGGCGCGTATCCGATGGAGGAGAGACAACCACGGGACGTCACGCCGAGAGGGAGGACCACCATGGGCATCATCGCCTGGATCGTCATCGGACTGCTGGCCGGCCTCATCGCCAAGGCGCTCATGCCGGGGCGGGACCCGGGCGGGCTCATCATCACCATGCTGATCGGTATCGCGGGCGGTCTGCTCGGCGGCTGGCTGGGCAAGGTGCTCTTCGGGGTCGATTCCATCGACGGCTTCTTCGAGCTGTCCACCTGGATCGCGGCCATCGTCGGATCGATGATCCTGCTCGCCCTGTACCGGCTGTTCACCGGCGGTCGTACGCGCCACGCGTGACCGCCTCGGCCGCGAGGCACACACGAGATCCTCATGGACCGGCCCCTGGGGCCGGTCCATGACTCATTTCGTCAGCAGCCGGTGGAAGAAGGACCGGTACTGACGCAGGGCCATGCGCAGGCTCTCCGTGTCGACCGCCTCGCCCTGGTTCCACTGGCCCTCCAGACCGCGCTTGTGCTCGGCGAAGGTCTCGGCCAGGGCCCGCATGACGTCCGCCACCAGGCCGTCGGCCGCGTGGACGGCCTCGCGCGGATCGTCGACGAAGTCGTTCTGGATCCGCTGCCAGCGGGAGCGGTAGGCGTCCACGTCCCGCGCCGACAGCAGCTCCGGCGCCTCCTCGTCGGCGGTCGCGACGGGGGCCCCGACCGCGGTCCCCTCGGTGCTCGCGGCGACGGGCGCCTCGTCCGGAGCCGGGTCGGGGGAACCGTCACGGGTCGCGCCCGGGATCTCCTCCGCCCCCTCCCGGGCGGTCCTCTCGTCGACGGAGCGGGTCGCCTCGCCGGGGTACACGGGCGCCTCACCGGCATCCACGGGCGCCGCGCGCCCCGGGTCCGCCTCGACGCCGGGCTCCCGGTCCCGGAAGCCCGCGAGGTCTTCGGTCGTCAGGCCGCTGCCGTCGGCGCGGTCCGGTGTCTCGTTGTGCCGCATGACGTCTCCTCGTGCGTCCGCCGTCCGCGGACGGTCGTCCGTCCTCGCGGTCCGGTTCGGGAACCGCGGGCCGGTCAGCTCCCCGCCGATCCGGGCCGGTGTCCGTCGGCGAGCAGTTCGTCGAACAGCGCGCGGTAGTGCACCATCGCCCCCCGCAGCTGCTCGGTGGTGGCCTGCCGGCCCTCTCCCAGCGTGTTGATCTCGTGCGCGGCCCGGTAGTGCTCCAACGTGCGGCCGTGTTCGACCGAGAGGTCGCGAAGGCGCTGGTCGAAGTCGTCGGTGGGGTAGCCCCGCGCCCTCATCAAGGCCGTCACGAGCCGGTCGGCGTCGTGCACGGCCTCCTTCGGGCGGTCCACGAACTCCTCCTGCACGCCGGTCCACTCCCGGGCGTACCTGTCGCGTTCGCTGCTCTCCAGAGGCCGGAGATCGAGCGAGTCGTGGCGCTTCTCGCGCTCGGCGAGGTCGTGCTCGGCGGCCCTGCGGCTGCCGGTGTCCTCGACCGTCCGTTCGTACTCCGGACCGAAGCGGTCCTGAAGACGGTTCCTTCGCCGCCCGGCGATCACGGCCAAGGCGATCAGGGCGAGCACCACCACCGCCGGAATGACGATGGCCAAAAGCATCCCGGTTGACATGGGGGCAGCCCCCTCGGTCGGGTGCGGGTACGTCTGTCGCCGCGCTGCTGCCCGATCGGGGCCCGCCGAAACGGACGAATCCGGCGGTGGCGCCGTGACCAAAACAGGCCGCCCCCTCACGGTGTGTGCTCTTGTAGGAGGGGAGTACGGCGAAACCCCAGGGAGCGGCGATGCGAGCAGCGGTGGTGGGGCAGGGCTACGTGGGCGTGACGGGCGCCGTCGCGTTGGCCCAGCAGGGACACCGGGTCGTCGGCGTGGAACAGGACTGGGAGAAGCTCGCCTCCCTGCGCGCCGGGGAGCCCTCCGTCTTCGAACCGGGCCTCGCGGAGCAGATGACGGCCGTGCTGCGCACCGGACGGCTCGACTTCGTCGAGGAGCTGCCCGACGCCGTCGTCTCCGACCCGCTCGACGCCGTGCTGATCTGTGTGGGCACCCCGCCGGCGGCCGACGGATCGGCGAACCTCTCCCAGGTCCTCGCCGCGATCGACGAGGCCGCCGAACTCGCCGGGGACCCGCTGGTGGTGCTCAAGTCGTCGGTGCCGCCCGGCACCAGCGACATGCTCCTCGCCGAGTACCCGGAGCTGCGTCCGCGCTTCGTCTGCAACCCCGAGTTCCTCAACCAGGGCAGTGCCCTCGACGACTGGCACGCACCGGCCCGGATCGTGGCCGGCGCCCTCCACCCCGAGGCCGTCGACCGGCTCCGCGACCTCTACCGGTCCGTGTCGTGCCCCTGGGTGACCTCCACACCGGCCGGCGCCGAGATGATCAAGTACGCGAGCAACGCCTTCCTCGCCACCAAGATCAGCTTCGCCAACGAACTGGCACGCCTGTGCACCGGGCCCGACCTCAACATCGACCACGTCATCCAGGGCGTCGGTCTCGATCCGCGCATCGGGCACGCGCTGCTCCAGCCCGGAACCGGGTACGGCGACTCCTGCCTGCCCACGGACACCACCGCTCTCGCCCGATGGGCCGCGGACCGGGGCATCGCGACACCGATCCTCGACGCCACCGTCCGGACCAACGAACAGCAGCCGGGTGCCATCCTCCGTCTGCTCAAGGAGAGCGTCGGCACGGATCTGTGCGGACGGGAGGTCGCGGTCCTGGGCGTGCGCTACGAACCCTGGAACGACGACCTGAGGGCCGCCCCCAGCCGTACGCTGCTGCCCCTCCTCCAAGGGCTCGGCGCCGGCGTGCGGGTGTGGGACCCGGGCCTGACCCCCGAGGAACTGCTGCACCTCTCGCCGCGCGCCGTCCCCCACACCACGCTCGCCGCGGCCCTCTCCGGCGCGGACGCCGTGCTCGTCCTCACCGAATGGCCCCAGGTCGTCGAGGCCGACTGGGCGGACCTCGCCACCCGGATGCGCGGGCCACGCGTGGTGATCGACGCCAAGAACTGTCTGCCGCCCGCGGCCCTGCACCGGGCTCCGGTGGTCTACCGGGGCATCGGAAACCGCCGCCCGGTCAGCCTCCCCGTGAGCTCGCCCGCAGCGGAGCCGACGCTCACGGAGCCCGCCCCCACGCAGCCGATCGCCAGGGACACGGCCTGTCCGGATTCGGCCGCTCGGGGCTCCGCCCCCTCGGAGCCGGCAGCCATGGACGCGCCCCCGACCGCGCCGGGCCCCAGCGAGCAGGTTCGCTGAGCGGTGGGGTGCGCGCGTGCGTCACGGGCGCTCCGGGTCGCGCGCCCCACTGCCCACGCCCCGGTCGGTCACTCGGCGATCTCGGTGCGCTCCCACCATTCGTAGACCGGGAGCTGCCCTTCGGGGCCGTCCTGCCGCCGTGACGTGGCCCTGAAGTGCTCGTAGCCGCCGCGGTGCGGGATCTTGAGGTCTTGTTCCTGGGCGGTGACGGGCACGATCCGCTGGGTCAGATCGTCCGGGCCACCCTCGAGTGCTGCCTTGTTCGCCATGCCTTCAGTCTTGCCACCGCGCGCACCCCTCGCACGTCGGGAGCGGGCGGCCGGGCCGGCGCCGGGGGGGGGCAGAAGCCCGATGCCTCAGACCGGCGCCGGTACGGCCGAGGTCGCGAGCCCGAAGAGGGCGCCGTCGGGGTCGCGGAGGGTGACACCGCGCGTGCCGGGGTCCGGCGAGGTGTCGCCGACGGGCTCGCCGCCGAGGGCGGTGGCCGCCTTGACGGCGGCCTCCAGGTCCGGAACCCGGAAGTGGACCTGCCAGCGCGGGCGGACACGCGGGTCAGGCGCCTCCGCGCGGGCCCCGCTGTGCAGCCGGGCCACCGTCTGCCGCCCGTGGCGCAGCAGGATGTGGTTGTCCTCCTCCACGTAGGAGACCTCGCAGCAGCCGGGCTGGTCGCACGCCCACTGGAGGACCTCGCCGTAGAAGATGGCCGCGTCGAAGGCGTTCCTCGTCCGCAGCTCGAGCCAGGCCGGGGCCGTCTCGCCGCCCACGCCCCAGTCGGGGATCGCCGCGCCCTGCCAGATGCCGAAGGTGGCCCCGTCCAGGTCGGAGGCGAGCGCGGCCCGTCCCGTACCGAAGGACAGCGGGCCGACGGCGACCGTTCCGCTGCGCTCCAGGATGCGAGCGGCCGTGGCGTCGGCGTCCTCGACCGCGAAGTAGGGCGTCCAGGCCACGGGTACGGACAGCGTCGGGGACAGCGCCCCGATGCCGGCGACCGGAACGCCGTCGCTGAATCCGATGGAGAACCCGTCACTGACGTGCGCGGGGCGGAACCTCCAGCCCAGGACGGCCCGGTAGAAGTCCTGGGCCGCGCGCAGGTCCGGGGCCATCAGGCTGACCCAGCAGGGTGCACCGAACGTTTCGTGACTCGATGTCGACACGACCGTCACCCCATCCGCCTCACACGACCCGGGAACCCCTCCCACGGTACTCGCGGCCCCCGCGCGCACGCCGCCCGGGACGAGTGCGGGGCGAGGGCCGGGGGCGGTCCGCTCGCCGGACGCGTCAGGTGCGGACGAGGCTGTTGGGACCTTCGAGGGCGTCGGCTCCCTCGTCGTTGAACCAGTAGTCCCCGGCTGCCAGGTACCGGAAGGCGTGGGTGCTCTCACCGGGCAGGGTGACCGTGACCGCCCTGGTGCCGTCCTCCCGGGGCCGCAGCAGGTGCGCGCCCGGCCGCCAGTCGTTGAAGTCGCCGACGACGCTGACCGGCCCCGGCGGCGCGTCCGCGGGCAGGACGAAGGTGATCTCGGTGTGCTGCTTGCCGCCCTTGCGGCGCTTGCGTTCGAGCATGGGATGGGCTCCTGCCAGTCGGAAGGCGTGGGCACATCCTGGTACCGCGACGGGCCGCCCGCGCGCCGACGCGGCCGACAGGGCACCCGGGCGGGGGAGCGCACGCGCAGGGCGGCCGGCACGTACCCGGGCGGGGGAGCGTACGGCATGGGGCGGCCGCCCGGCCGCGTCAGGGGCGGCCGGACGGCCGGTCTTCGGGCCGGAGCGGCCTCAGGTCACGTCGTCGGTCCCGGGCGAGTCCGCTCCGGGCGTCTCCGCCCCGCTCTCGTCCGCCTCGGTGGCGAAGCCGATGCACTCGACGTCGACCTGGTCGGCCAGCTCGGTCAGCACCGCGGCGAGCTCGCGGATGGTCCGCTCGTCACCCCGCATCTCTCCGGAGCCACCCGACTCCACCCAGTCGACCGCGAGGCCGCGCAGCAGGGCGGTGACATGCCCGGCGGGGATCAGCAGACCACCGTCGGCGGTGGGAACCAGCGGTATGGACATCTGGATCATGTGACCGCCCTCCCTTCGTGCGCTCGTCGTCTCACTGCATCGTTGCCGACCTGGCGCGTATCAAACCCCCTGGGGCGCAAGGGCCTGATGAGGCCCGGTGGACGCGCCGCCCCCCTCAGGACCCCAGGCGCTCCGTTCGCGACACGCCCTGGGCGGGCCGGGCCGTGACCGTGTGTGGCCGTCTCCGGCGCGCGCTCCCCTCAGTGGTGTCCGGAGAGTGACCGCGCTGCCGCCGAGTCGCGGGGCCCGGCCTTCGCGCCCCGCCGCGCGTCGGAGTGCCCCGGCAGCCCGGGCGATCCGGGGGAGAACCTTCCGGACCGACGCCCGCGCGACCCCCGGCGGCCGGATTTTAATGATCGTTGCTCTCTGGCAACAGACGGTTCCGCGGTGTAGCGTCGTCCTCAGATGTCGTGGTTCGCAACCCGGCGCCCGCGCCTCGGTGCGGGCGCTTTGCTCTGTGCAGTGCCTGAGGACCAGGGCGATCACCTCCGGGTCCGCGCGGTGCGGTCCCGACATCGATGCGAAAGGCAGTACACATGGCCAGCGGAACCGTGAAGTGGTTCAACTCGGAAAAGGGCTTCGGCTTCATCGCCCAGGACGGCGGCGGTCCGGACGTGTTCGCGCACTACTCGAACATCAACTCCACCGGCTTCCGTGAGCTCCAGGAAGGCCAGGCCGTGACCTTCGACGTCACCCAGGGCCAGAAGGGCCCCCAGGCCGAGAACATCACCCTCGCCTGACACCCGGCGTGGACACGCACAGGTCCCCGGAGCACGGGCTCCGGGGACCTGTCGCGTGAGCGGCGCGAACCTCAGATCGACGCGGGGAAACGCTCCCAGACACGGTGACCCGCCATGAGGTCGGTCAGCCGTTCCCAGACCTCGTCCCCGCTGTCCCCGAGGACGACGCCCGGGGTGTCGGCGGGCAGCCGGGCGGCCTCCAGAGCGGCTCCGGCCCCGGCCACCCCGCCGATGGCCTTCCCGTGGCGGTACGCCTCGGTGATCAGGAGCACGACCCGGGGATCGACCGGTGCGACATCCGTCGGAACGAGGCCGGCCTTGGCGTCCCGGGCGCCCGTCGCGTCGAGGCCCGGCGCCGGAGAGCCGACCACGACCAAGGCGTCGAACTCCGTGGAGCGCGCGGTGGCGTACGTACGCTGGACGCCGATCGACGCCCCGTCCGCGTCGAGCGCGCCGCCGGTCGGAGCGATGACCATGGGGACCATCCCGGCCTCCTTCGCGGCGTCACGGACCGCTCGCACGTCCGCCGCGCTGCCGTTCTCGTCGGCGACGATGCCGACGACCCGCCCCGCCGTCGGCCAGGTCCGGCCCAGCTGGGAGAGCGCGGGGCTGGGCTCCACCTCGGGCAGCGGCACGGTGGCCGGCGGGACGGGCAGGCCGAGGCCGGTGGCCACCCCTTCGCACAGCACCGGGTCGATGTTCGCCAGCACCGTCAGGGCCCGTTCCTTGATGGCCTGTTCGTAGCACTTGTTCAGCTCGAAGGTGTACGCGGCGATGATGTGCTCGCGCTCCGTCGGGGTCATGCTCAGCCAGAACAGCCGGGGCTGGCTGAAGTGGTCCGCGAACGACTCCGGGGCCTCGCGCTGCTTGACCGAGTCCCGCACCGGGACCGGCGCCTCGATGTACGCGCCGGTGTCGGCCCCGGCCAGGAAGGGGCAGCCCCCGTCGAGGGAGTTGGGCCGGTAGGGCGCCGTGCCCGTGTGCACCGCCGTCTGGTGCATGCCGTCGCGCAGCATGTCGTTGACCGGCGCGTGCGGGCGGTTGATCGGGATCTGGGCGAAGTTGGGGCCGCCCAGACGGCTGATCTGGGTGTCCAGATAGGAGAAGAGGCGGCCGGCGAGCAGCGGATCGTCGGTGACGTCGATGCCGGGCACCAGATGGCCCGGATGGAAGGCGACCTGCTCGGTCTCCGCGAAGAAGTTCTTGGTGTTGGCGTTGAGCGTCAGCAGACCCACCGCCTGCACCGGAGCGAGCTCCTCCGGCACGATCTTCGTCGGGTCGAGGAGATCGATCCCCTCGAAGGTCTGCTCCGGGGTGTCGGGGAACACCTGGATGCCCAGCTCCCACTGTGGATACGCCCCGGCCTCGATCGCGTCGAAGAGGTCCCGCCGGTGGAAGTCGGGGTCGAGCCCGCCCACGAGCTGCGCCTCCTCCCACACCAGGGAATGGACGCCGAGCTTGGGCTTCCAGTGGAACTTCACCAGCGTCGTGCCGCCCTCGGCGTCGACCAGACGGAAGGTGTGGACGCCGAACCCCTCCATCATGCGGAAGGACCGGGGGATGCCGCGGTCGGACATGTTCCACAGCGTGTGGTGGGTCGCCTCGGTGTGCAGCGTGACGAAGTCCCAGAAGGTGTCGTGCGCGCTCTGCGCCTGGGGGATCTCCCGGTCGGGATGCGGCTTGCCCGCGTGGATGACGTCCGGGAACTTGATCGCGTCCTGGATGAAGAAGACGGGGATGTTGTTGCCGACGAGGTCGAACGTCCCCTCCTCGGTGTAGAACTTCGTCGCGAAGCCCCGGGTGTCCCGCACCGTGTCCGCCGAGCCGCGCGAGCCGAGCACCGTGGAGAACCGTACGAACACCGGCGTCTCGACGTCCTTCGCGAGGAAGGCCGCCCTGCACACCCGGCTCGCCGTCCCGTAGCTCTGGAAGACGCCGTGAGCGCCCGCGCCCCGCGCGTGCACCACTCGTTCGGGGATGCGTTCATGGTCGAAATGGGTGATCTTCTCCCGCAGGTGATGGTCCTGGAGGAGCACCGGACCACGCGGTCCGGCCTTGAGGGAGTGGTCCGACTCGTACAGCCGCGCTCCCTGGGCCGTGGTCAGGTAGGCGCCGCTCTGCGCCGAACGGGCGGGGTCTTCGCCGGTGGCCTGGCCGGTCGGGCCGACCGTCTCCGGGCCGCGCTGGTCCGGCTTGGGAGGCAGCGGCCCGTGGGGCTCGGTGGGCTCCTGCACCGAGGGCGGCTTGACGGCGGGGCGGCCCGGGGCGGCCGCCTCGGACGAACGGTCCTCGGGTGCGGGGTTCTGGGGCATGGGGTCTCCTGCGCGGTCTGAGTTTCTTCTCGGTGCGGGCGGGCGGCCGCGGACGGACGGCCTCCCGGGGACGGTGCCGAACGGAGGGGGAGGGCGTGCGGGAGCCGGCACGGACGGGCCGAGGCGGCGACCGGACCCGCACGCCTCGCGCGCCTCCGCCATACCGTCCCCGTTCGTGAGTGGTCGATCAGGTTCTGCTGTCGCGCGTTCCCGGTCGTTCGCGACCTGAACGTGACCGATGCGCCCAATTTTCAGATGATTCCCCGGCGGCCGCATGTCGTCGGACGCCCCGGCAGGCGCGGGTGGCGCGCCGGGCCCAGGCGGCGTCGGCCGTCCGGCGCCTGGCCGGACCACGAGGGCCGGAACGGCGCGAACCGGCGCCCGAAGGTGTTGGACTACAGGGCCGTTCGAGGCGAGGGTGGGGGCGACACACGACGATCCGTACAGATGACCGTCTACGGGAGGGGGCCACGTCCCTCCTCCCCGACGCGCCCCGGAGGTTGGGACATGCACCCCCGCCGAGTCCGCCGCGCCTTCGTCGGCGCGCTCGCCACGCTCGCCCTCGCCCCGCTCGCCGCCTGCGGCCCCAGCGGTACGCCCGCCTCGTCGTCCGGGCCTCCGGCCTCCTCCACGGCCCCCGAAGCCACCGGGCCGGGGACGCCGACGCCCTTCGCCGGCCGGCTGAGCGCGCTCGAGCGCCGGTTCGACGCGCGGCTCGGCGTCTACGCCGTCGACACCGGCACCGGACGCGAGGTGACCCACAACGCCGACCAGCGGTTCGCGTACGCCTCCACCTTCAAGGCGCTGGCAGCCGGCGCCGTCCTGCGGAAGTACACCCTCGCCGGGGCGGGCCGCCTCATCACCTACTCCCGGGACGATCTGGTCGCGCACTCGCCCGTCACCGAGAAGCACGTCGCCACCGGCATGAGCCTGAGCGCGCTGTGCGACGCCGCCGTCCGCCACAGCGACAACACCGCGGCCAACCTCCTCTTCGACGCGCTCGGCGGACCGCACGGCCTGGACGCCGTCCTCGGCGAACTCGGTGACGAGGTCACCCGGATGGAGCGCCGTGAGCCCGAGCTGAGCCGGTGGGCCCCGGGGGAGACCCGCGACACGAGCACACCGCGGGCGCTCGCCGGCGACCTGCGGGCGTTCGTCCTGGGCGACGCGCTGCGGCCCCCCGAGCGGGCGCGGCTCACGACGTGGCTGCGGACCAACACCACCGGCGACGCACTGATCAGGGCGGGCGTGCCCGACGGGTGGGTCGTCGGGGACAAGACGGGGACCGGCAGCGGATACGGCGCTCGCAACGACATCGCCGTGGTGTGGCGCCCGGACGCGGCCCCCCTCGTGGTGGCGATCATGTCGAACCGCCACGCGGCCGACGCCGCGCACGACGACCGTCTGATCGCGGGAGCGGCCTCCGTCGTCGCCGACTCGCTTTCCTAGCCGGCGTCCGGGCGTGGCCTCGCGGCCTGGCGAGGCGACCCGGACACGGCCCGGGGGAGCGTTCGCCAGATTGCCCGGGGGCGTTCTTCGGGAGACGCCGGTGTTTTCCGGACACTCTCCAGGGGGCGGTGGGAGGGCGGGGGCGCGGCCCGAGGCGGGGGGCGGGCCTGGGGATCCGTCCCGGCGGCCCGCCGGGACGCCAAGGACGTGGCACCGCGACCGGACCTGGGAGTCGGCGACGTGGTCGCGGGTGATGATCCCGCTGCGTTACGTTGAGCGGACCTGCAGGGGGGCATGCCGACGGGGGTGTGATGGCACAGGCACTCGATCCCGGTATCCGCGGCGACGAACCGCCGGAGACCGTCCGCGTCTCGATGCCGGGCGACACGCGTGGGGAGTACGTCGTGGTCGCCGTGCCGGCCGCCGTCGCGCTCGCGCTGTGCGCCTTCGCCGCCTTCACGGCCGGCACCACGCCGGTGCAGCGGGCCGTCGTGGGCCTCGGCGCCGCGGTGTGGGCCGTGGTGCTGGCGCGATACCTGACCAGCCTCGTGATGCCGACGGGAATCGTCGTCGGGCCCGAAGGGATCGAAATGCGCCGGGGATTACGGCGCGTCAGTCTTCCCTGGGACGCCGTCGACGGCCTCTTCCTCGTGCCCGAGCCGCGTACGGTGCCGCCCACCGTCGACCCGGCGGCGGCCGACTTCCGGGGCAGGCTCATGGTCCGGCCGCGTGCGGGCAGCCCGGCCGGGCTCGGGACCAGGGGGGCGCTCGCGTGGTCGGAGCCCTGGCGGGCCGTCGCGTTCGACCTCCGTCCGCTGGCGCTGAAGCTCCCCCGCCTCGACCGGCTCCTCGCCCCCCATGCCGGAACCCGGTGGCACGGGACCGCGACCCTGCCCCTCGACCGGGCGGGCGGAGTCACGGTGCCCGGGCGACTGCTGCCCTGGTACGCGTCCCTGATCCTGCGCACCCGGCCGCCGGCCGCCCTCGGCGCCGCGTGGGCCGCCGGCGCGGCGGTCGCCGGGCAGGGCATCGGGTTCCCGCAGCTGGCCGCGGCGTCGACGGCCGCGCTCGTGGCCGCCGTGGCCGGTGGGGGACGGCTGGTGCGCCGCCTCGCCGACCCGGTCCGGCTGCGCGTCTCGCAGCACGGCGTGCGGCTCGCCGTCGGCGGGGGCGTACGCCACCTGACCTGGGGGGAGTTGACCGAAGTGATCACCGGGCCCGCCGTGACCCGGCGCGGCGGCGACGCGGGCGGGGCGGCCGCCGTCCTCGGACGGCTCGCCCCCGGCGTCCCCGTCCCCGCGCCCCTGCCGCACCGGAGCTTTCCCGTGCGGGCGGACCAGCGGCTCGTCGAGCTCGTGCCGTTGCACCCGGCCGCCGGGGCGAACTGGCACGGGCTCGACGTCTTCCCCGCCCAGATGGCCGCCGTCCTGCGCCTCGTCGGCCCCGCCGGCGGGGCGAGGACGGCGGGCGAGGACACGGCCGGGAGCACCGGCGACGCCGCTTCCGGAATTCCGTGCGGGGGCACGGGCCTGCCGGCCCCGCGCGCCGTCGGCGAACCCCTCACCCTGCACGTCTCGCCGAGCGCGCCGGGCGCCCACCGCACCATCGCCTCCGCCCTCCGGGTCGACGGGGGAGCGCGGCCGGTCCTGGTGCTGATCGAACCCGGCCGGTATCCCCACCACCTGTCGCTCGGCGGCACCGTCGAACTGCGCGCGGCGCGAGGACACGGCACCGTCGAGATCGAGTCGTCGGAGGAGGTGACCGTCGACTGCACCGGCCACGTCACCCTCACCGGCCTGCGGATCGTCAACAGGTCCACCGCAGCCGTACGCGTCGCCGGCCGCCTCCACATGGGCGGATGCGGCGTCGACGGCAGCGGGGAGCACGCCGTACAGGTGCTTCCCGCGGCGGAGGTGACGATCGAGGACTGTGTGATCCGGACCGGCCGGACGGAGCTGTCCGCGGCTCGCGCCACGGTACGCCGCACACGGTTCCTCTCCGCCAAGGGCGACGCCGTCGTCCTGACCCGAGGGGCCCACGCGGTCCTCGCCGACTGCGAGGTGTCCGGCGCCCGGGGCTGCGGTGTCCGTGTGACCGGCTCCACGGCCACCCTGGAGGACTGCCGGCTGCACCGCACCGCGAGCCACGCCGTCCTCGCGGCCGAGCAGTCCGAGGTCGACATGGCGCGCTGCGACGTCCGCGACATCCAGTCGACGGCCCTCTCCTACGTCGACCAGGCGCGCGGCACCGTCCGGGACACCACCGTCACCGGCGCGGAGCACGGACTGTTCATCGCCCGCGGTGCCGACCCGACCGTGCGCGGCAGCCGGTTCGACCGCTGCCGCGTCACCGGCGTCAGCGTCGGGTCGCAGGGGCGGGGACGGCTCATGGACTGCACGTGGGAGAGCATGGGCGACACCGGTGTCAGCCTCTCCGAAGGCGGCGTGCTCGTCATGGCCGACTGCGGCATGCGCGGGGGACGCCTGGGGCTCCTCGTCCACAGGGCGGAGGCACGGGTGAGCGGCCTGCGGATCAGCGACCACACCGCCGTCGCGGTCCTGATCCGCGACGAGTCCACCGTCGAACTGAGCGACGTGCGCCTGGAGAACGGCGGTTCCGGCCTGCTCGCCCGCGGCGAGGCGGTGACCGTCACCCTGGCCGACGCCACGATCACGCAGATGTCGCAGGCGGGCATCGCTCTGGAGGGCAAGGCGCGGCTGAGAGCGGACCGCTGCACGATCGAGCGGCCGGGCCTCTTCGGCCTCAACTGCCGTGACGACACTCATCTGTCGGCACGGGACTGCGCCGTGACCGCACCCGACGAGGCGGGCGTACTCGCCGTGGCGACCGCCGACGTGACGATCGACCGGCTCACGGTCACGGACTCCCGGGGCTGCGGGATCATCCTCAGCGACGACAGCCGGGCCGCCGTGACGCACGCCGCGCTGCGCGGCGGCGAGGCGGACGGCATCCGCCTGGCCGCCTCGGTGTTCGGCCGGATCGAGGACTGCGAGGTGACCGGCTTCCGGGGCGAGGCCGTCGCCGGGGGCAACGACCGCGTGCGCTTCCTGCGTCTGCGTACGGCCGTGGCGGGCGCCACCGGCGACGGGTCCGGCAGGACCGAGACGGCCGCGCTCGCCGCCCTGCACCGGATGATCGGCCTCGACGCCGCCAAGCGGCAGGTCGGCGTGCAGGTCGACCTGATCCGTCTCGGCAAGTGGCGTGAGGAGGCGGGTCTCTCCGCCCCGCCCGTCGCCCACCACCTCGTCTTCTCGGGGCCGCCGGGAACCGGCAAGACGACCGTGGCCCGGCTGTACGGGGAGATCCTCGCCGGCCTCGGCACACTGCGGACGGGGCACCTGGTCGAGGCCGCCCGGGGCGATCTCGTCGGCGAGTACCTCGGCCACACCGCCCAGAAGACCCAGCGCGTCTTCGAACGGGCCCGCGGGGGCGTCCTGTTCATCGACGAGGCGTACAGCCTGTCGCGGACGTTCGGAGCCGGTGCCGATTTCGGCCAGGAGGCCATCGACGTGCTCACCAAACTGATGGAGGACCACCGCGACGACGTCGTGGTGATCGCGGCGGGCTACCCCGAGGAGATGCGGACCTTCCTGAACGCCACCCCGGGACTGCGCTCGCGCTTCTCGCGGACCGTCGACTTCGTCGCGTACGCCCCCGAGGAGCTCACCCGGATCGTCGAACTCCGGGCGAGCGAACTGGAGTACCGTCTCGCCCCCGACGTGGCGGCCCTGCTGACGGAGCACTTCGAACGGCGCGCGCGCCGCGGTGACGCCGCCAACGGGCGGGACGCGCGCACGCTGCTGGAGACGATGATCGAACGCCAGGCGGGCCGGCTCTCCGCGCACGGACAGCCGACGCGCGAGGACCTGCTCCTGCTGCTCGCGGAGGACGTCCCGTAGACGTGTCCGGAAAGTGCCGGCGCCCGCCCGGAGGACATCGCGGCCCGGGCGAGACTCTCCCGACACGACCTGCCCCCGGGCGACCGGCCCCGGTGCCGCGGCACGACCCGGGCAGGCCGGGCGGGGGAACCCCTACGGCGTGAGGAACGGTGTGAACGGCGAGACGCACGGGCCCGGGGCGGCCGAGGAGACGGCCAGGGCGGCGGAGGCCATGTCCAAAACGGCCGAGGAGAAGGCGGGCGTCATCCTGGAGCGCGTCATGCGGGCGGAGGCGGACCCCGAGGCGCTGCGGTGGTTCCTGACCGAGGAGGCCCGGGCCGCCGCCGAGGACGTGCGGCGCGCCGCCACGCTGCCGGACGGGAACGTCCTGCTGGTCGGCCTCTACGCCCTCGGATTCCACGACTGGGGCCGCTTCCTCGCGGGGGAGGCGACGGACGCCGCGGCGCTCGGCTCGGCCCTGCTCGGCTTCCTCGACGTCCACCGTGCCTACCCCGACCGCATCCCGGCCCTCCTGCGCCCGCACCTGGCGCTGCTGACCGGTGAGCCCGCCGGGGCGGACGCCGACCCCGGGGAGGCCTACCAGGCGGGCGCCGGAATCGTCGTGCTGTACCAGCGGCACCGCAACCCCGTGATGCTGCGCGCCGCCGCCGTCCTGCTGCGCCACTCCGTCCAGGGGTTCCCGGCCGGCAGTACGGAACAGGGCACCTGTCTGTCCGACCTCGGCCTGACGATGGTGTACGCCTTCCGGGACGGCGCCGGCCCCGGAGTGCTCGCCGACGCCGTGGAGATCAGCCGCGCCGCGGTCGCCGCCGTGCCCGGCGAGCGGATGGAGCAGGCGCGCAGGCACGGCAACCTCGGGTTCGCCCTGCGCTACCGGGCCGAGGCGACGTCGGACCGGGCCATGGTGCGGGAGAGCCTGACCGAGATGCGGCACGCGATCCGGCTCAGCGAACGGCAGGACGCGTTCCACGGCCTGTACCTCGCCCAGTTGGGCTCCGCGCTGGTCTCGGCGGCGGTGCAACTCGACGACACCTCGCTGCTGCCCGAGGCGGTCGACACCCTCCGCGAGGCCGTGGCCCTCGCGACGACCGACCAGCCGCCACCCGCCGCCTACCTCTCGGACCTGGGCATCGCGCTGATCGCCCTCTCCATCGCGCCCGAGACGACCGCCGGCACCGAGAGCGCGGACAGCCGGACGGTGCGGGGACGGGCGTCTGTGCCGCCCCGGAGCGACAGGGCCGCCAGGAACGCCCTCTACGACGAGGGGGTCGACGCCTGCCGGCGCGCGGCCGACTCGGCGCCCAACATCGTCGAACGCGCCATGTACCTCACCCACCTCGCCTTCGTCCTCGACGGCCGCGCAGCGCGGGGAGGAGACCCCGACGCCCTCGACGCCGCGTACGACGCGGCACGGGACGCCGTGGCGGCCGCACCGGCCGGACACCCCACGCGCGCGCAGGCGCAGAACGTCCTCAGCGGCGTCCTGCGCTCCCGCTACCTCGCACGAGGCGACATCGCCGACCTGGAGGCCGCGATCGACAGCGCCCGCGACGCGCTGGACGAGACCCCGGCCGACGACCCGCGCGGTACCGCCCGAGGCGTGGACCTCGCCGACCTGCTCAGGCTGCACGCCCGCGCCGTCGAGGCGCCCGAGGCGCTCTGTGAACCGGTCGCCCTCCTGCGCCGGCTCGCCGCCGCCGCCCCACCGCACTCGGCGGACCGGGGCCGCGCCCTGTTCCACCTGGCCATGGCCCTCGGCGCCGTGGGCGACGGCACGGGGGAGGAGGCGACGGCGGCCGCCGACGAGGCCGTACGGACGCTCCGGGAGTGCCTGAACCCGCCGGGTGGCGGCGGAGACCGGGAAGCCGCCGTCCGGTTCCATCTCGGCACGGCGCTCGTCCGGCGGTCGGCGCAGGTGGAGGAGGAGGGCGAGCGGCGGCACCTGCCCGACGCGCCGGACAGCCAGGAGGCGCGGGAGCGCGCGGAGCGCGACCGCGAGGAGGGCGTCGCCCTCATCCGGCAGGGCATCGCGCTCCTGGACCCCGACGACCCGCGGCGCTCGGAGTACCTCGCCGGGCTCGGCTCGGTCCACGTCGAGCGTGCCGCCCGGAAGAGCGATCCGGCGCGGTACGCCGAAGCCGTGCGCGTGCTGCGGGAAGCCGTGGCGTGCGCCCCGTCCGGCAGCCCCGCGGAGGAGGCGGCGCGCCGCTCGAACCTGGGCGCGGCCCTGGTCGGGCTGGCCACCCTGACCGCCGACGAGAGACTGCTCGTGGAGGGGGTGCGGATGCACCGGGACGCCGTCGACGCCTCCCCGCCGGACGACCACTACCGCCGCCACCGCCTGGGCAACCTCGGGGACGCCCTGCAGCAGCTCGCGCAGTTCCGCTCGGACGCCCGCCTGATCGAGGAGGCCGTCGAGGTCCTGCGCGAGGCGGTGCGCGCCGCAGGCCCCCACGTGCCCGGCCGGGGCGGCAGTCTCAGCCGTCTGGGGAACGCCCTGCGCTCGCTCTCCCGCTTCACGGGAGACGGCGCCCCCCTGGAGGAGGCCGTCACCTGGCACCGGCGGGCGGTGGCCGCCGAGCGGGAGACACCGGCCATCGGAACCCGAGAACTGGGCGCGGCCGTCCCCCGCGCCCTGGTCGGCCTCGCCAACGTCCTCGTCGACCGCTACCACCGCACCCACGACGAGTCCCTGCGCGACGAGGCGTTCCGGCACTACCGGGCGGCGCTCGCCGCCGCCCACGCCCCCGGAGACCGCACCGTCGTCCTCACCAGCTACGGCTGGGCGCTGTGGGGCCGGGCGACCGACACCGCCGACGACGCCCTCATGGACACCGCGATCAGCACCCTGCGGGAGTCGGTGGCCATCGTCCCCGCCCGGCACGCCGGAATCGGCGGCGTGCTCACCAACCTCGGCTCGGCGCTGATGGACCGTGCCCGGATCACCGGTGACCGGACATGGCTCGCGGAGGCCGTCACCGTGCTGCGCCGCGCCGTCGACGAGAGCCCGCCCACCACCTTCGAACGCGCCGGGCTGCTCTCCAACCTCGCCGAGGCCCTCCGCGCCTGGCACGAGATCACCCAGGAGCGGGCCGCCGCCGACGAGGCCGTCAGGCTGCTGCGCGAGGCCGTCGCGCTCGAACACGGCGAGCGGCACGGCAGGGACATCGCCCGCGTCAATCTCGGCCTCCTCCTGAACAGCCTCGCCCTGCCCGGCCAGGCCCTCGGCGAGGAGGCGGACGCCGGCCTCCTCGCCGAATCCCGGCTCGTCCTGGAGGAGGCCGTCGCCGGCCTCGACGACGACCACCCGCAGCGGGCCCTCGCCCTGATGAACCTGGCCGCCGTCTGCGTCGTCACCGCGGAACTCGCCGACGACCCGGCCGGACCCACCGCGCGCGCCTCGTTCGAGCAGGCGGTGAGCGCGGCGAGGGAGGCGCTCGCCCGCGTCCCCGAGGGCTATCCCGAGCAGGCACGCATCCAGTGGCTGATCGCCCGGGCCCAGGTGGGGCGCGCCCTGATCGGTGAGCGGGCCGATCTGGGAGAGGCGGCCCGGCTGGCCCAGCGGTCCGCGCACAACGCGGTGGCACCGGTCACGGTCCGGCTGCCCGCCGCGCGCGTCTGGGGCGACGCGGCCGCCGCCTCCGGACGGCACGCCGAGGCCCTGGCCGCGTACACCTACGCCGTCGGCCTGCTGCCCCGGCTCGCCCCCCGCAACCTCGGACGCGCCGACCAGGAGTCCCGGCTCGGCGCCGGTGTCGGCCTCGCCTCCGACGCCGCCGCGCTCGCCCTGCGTGCGGGCGATCCCGAGGCGGCGCTCACGCTCCTCGAACAGGGACGCGGCGTGCTCCTCGCCCAGGGACTGGAGAGCCGCGGCGACCTCTCGCGGCTGCGAGCCGCCGACCCGGCCCTGGCCGCCGAGTTCGAGGAGATCCGCGAGGAACTCAGCGCCGGCTCGCCCTGGCCCGCGGTCCTCCGCGCCGACCTCGGGGCGCCCGGCCCCCACGCGCCCGAGCGCCGGTTCACGGAAGCCGAGGCGGGCCGCCTGGCCGAGTCGCGGTACGCCCTGTCGCGGAGGTGGGACGCGCTCCTCGACCGGATCCGCCGGCTACCGGGCCTGGAGACCTTCCTGAACCCCCCGCGCCTGGCGGACCTGCTTCCGGCGGCCGCCGCCGGCCCCGTCGTGGTGGTCAACGTCAGCCGGTACCGCTCCGACGCGCTCGTCGTCACCCCCGAAGGACGCGTCGAGGTGGTCCCGTTGCCCGATCTCGACCCGACCGACACGGTGAACCGCGCGGCGGAGTTCGTCCTCGCGGTCGAGGACGCGTACGGCGTCCAGGGCGCCGCCCGGGCCCGCGCCGCCCTGCGGACGCTCACCGGGACGCTGGCGTGGTTGTGGGACGCCGTCGCCGAGCCGGTGCTCGACCGGCTCGGTCTGCGCACCCTCCCGGTCGACGACGAACCCTGGACACGGCTGTGGTGGTGCCCCACCGGCTGGCTCTCCTTCCTGCCGCTGCACGCCGCGGGCCACGCGGGCTCCGGCCGCACCGTCATGGACCGGGCCGTCTCCTCCTACACGCCCACGCTGCGCGCCCTGGTCCGGGCCCGACGCACCCCCGCCGGCACGTCGTCGCGGCGTCCCGCTCCGCTGGTCGTCAGCCTCGCGGAGACACCGGGAGCACACCCGCTGCCCGGCGCGTCACAGGAGGCGCGCCTGCTGCGCGACCTCTTCCCCGCCGGGGTCCACCTCACGGGCCCCGAGGCCACCGTCGACGCCGTACGGCGCAGGCTGCCGTCGCACCCGTGGGTCCACTTCAGCTGCCACGGCGTCAGCGACCCGCTGGAGCCCTCGGAGAGCGGTCTGATCCTCCACGACGGGCGGCTCACCGTGCTCGACGCCGCCGCGCAACGACCGCGCGAGGCCGTCCTGGTGGTCCTCTCGGCGTGCTCCACGTCCCAGGGCGGACTGATGCTGCCCGACGAGTCGGTCCATCTGGTGTCGTCGTTCCAGCTCGCCGGATATCCCCACGTCATCGGGACGCTGTGGCCGGTCTCCGACAAGGTGGCCACCCGCCTGACCGACGACTTCTACGCGGCCCTGGCGGACGACCTGGCCCGTGGCCGGCCCATCGACCCCGCGACGGCCCTGCACGCACCCGTGCGGGCGCTGCGCGAGCGCCTCGTCCACGCGCCGCACCTGTGGGCCGCGCACGTCCACAACGGCCCCTGACGCCCTTCTCTCAGCCCGCGGAGGCCACGGGGTCCCCGGGATCGCCCATCGCGGTCCCGGAGGGCGCCTGCGGCACCTCGTCCGGCTCGGGGACGTCGTCGGTGGGCCGGTAGGTGCGCCGCTCGGAGAACTCCGCGATCAGCGCGTCCAACTCCTCGTCAGAGGGCTGTCCTTCGTGCCGCGCCACCTTCTGCTCCTTCCTCTCGTGTGTTCACCGCTTCCGCGGACGGCGCCGGGACGGGCGCCGGGACCGGGTCCGGCGGGTGCAGCAGTTCCAGTACGTCGACGTCGGCGGCCCGCACGTACACGCCGGCCGTGCCGGGCACCCGCCCGAGGAACGTGCCGTCGGGGCCCATGCGGTACTGCGCCTGCAGATAGACGTCCCCCTGCTGCGGATAGGCCGACACCGCCGACCGCGTCCCCAGCCAACCACCCACCCACAGACCGTTCTTCAGCCGGACCCGGACGAAACACGACCCCCGTTCGCGGAACAGCGCGTCCCACGCCGTCGGCGTCGGCTCGTACCGCGCACGCCTGCGCCGTCTGCCCCACGCCGCCTCCGCCCAGGCGACCCCCGCCGGCACCAGGACCACCAGCACGAGGGCGGCGAGACCCGCCTCACGGGGCTGCCGCAGCACGCCGGCGACCGGCCCGGCCCCCTCGCCCGTGAGCACCCGCACCAGCCACGGACCCGCGACGACCGCGTACACGGCGTCGAGGAGCGCGCCCGCCGCGATCGCGCGTACGAGACGGTTCTGCGGCTCCTGCTCGGAGGCGACGGCGCCCCGCAGGTGCTCACGTACGGCCTGGTAGAAGACCCCGGGCAGCACGAGGACCAGCAGGACGGTCAACTGCTGCACTGTCCCCGGAACCATCGGCCCTCTTTCCCCCCGCGCCGCGCCTCACCGACCCTGTTGATCACACGGTACGTCGCCCGGCCCCCGCGTGCCGCGCGAAGCGGCGGGTCGTCCCGGATCAGGAGCCGGGGCGGTCGAGCGCGGCGCGCACCCGCTCCGTCCCGTCCTCCCCGCGCAGCCGCGCGGCGACGGCGGTGGCCTGCCGGCGATAGGCGGGATCGGTCGTGGCGGCGGTCAGGGCGGCGGCGAGGACGTCCGGTGTGGTGAACCGCCGCAGGGGGACGGGGCCGGGCGACACGCCGAGCGTCGCCAGGCGGGCGGCCCAGAACGCTCCGTCGAACCACACCGGCATGGGCACCGCCGGGACACCCGCCCGCAATCCCGCGGCCGTCGTCCCCGCGCCCGCGTGGTGCACGACGGCCGCCATCCGGGGGAAGAGCAGGGAGTGGGGCACCTCGCCGATCGTCAGCACGTCGTCCCCCTCGACCCGCAGACCGCTCCACCCCGACTGCACCACGCCCCGCAGCCCGGCCGTCCGCAACGCCCGCACGATCAGCCCGCTCACCCGCTCGGGGTCCGGCACGGTCGGGCTCCCCAGCCCGACGAAGACGGGGGCGGGCCCCGCGTCCAGGAAGTCCCTCACGTCACGGGGGAGTTCGGCGGTCGGCGGATCGTACGGCCACCAGTACCCGTCGACCGTCAGCCCGGGGCGCCAGTCGGCGGGGCGCGGCTGCACCGAGGGACTGAAGCCGTGGTGCACCGGCCAGTCCTGCCGCTCCCGGGCCCGGCGCCGGGCCCGGGAGCGGCGGTGCCGCACGCCGAGCTCCCCCTCCAGGGCGCGGACGGCCTCGGCGAACACCAGGTCCAGGGCCGCGTTGACCGCCCGCCCGGCCCACCGGTTTCCGGCGCGGCCGCAGGACCGCGTGCCCACGACGGGCGGCGGGAAGTCCCGGGTCGGCGCGAGCGGTTGCAGGCACATGCCCCGGCTCGGCAGCCCGAGGCCCTCGGCGATGGCGTGACCCATCGGTGCGACCGACCCCGAGAGCAGCAGTACGTCGCTCGCGCGGGCCGCCTCGAGCATCCCCTGCGCCATGTCGCCCACCAGTCGCCGCGCCATGGCGAGGACCCAGGCCAGTTTCCCGGGGCCGCTTCTGCTGGAGAGCAGTCTCCGGCCGTGCTCGGACCGCAGCTCGGCGCGGGGGTCGACGGGCAGGCCGTGGAAGCCGAGGCCGGCCCTGCCCACCAGCCCGGCGAACGACTCATGGGTCACCACGGTGACGTCGTGCCCCGCTCGCGCCAGGCCGTGGCCGAGCCCGGTGAACGGCGCCACGTCACCGTGCGATCCCGCTGTCATCAGTGCGACACGCATCGTGACCATGATGGCAGGCGGTGGCGGCCGATCGGTTCACCGCCCGCGGCGCGCCGCCTGGCGGCCACCCCTGACGAGGCGTGATGATGGAGGTGCCCGCGTGCCCCTGCGGACGCGGGGAAGGAGTACACAGCATGTGCCGATGGCTCGCCTACTCGGGAACCCCGGTTCTCCTGGACTCCCTGTTGTACCGCCCGGCGCACTCGCTGATCGATCAGAGCCTGCACTCCCGCATGGGCGTCGAGACGACGAACGGCGACGGTTTCGGCATCGGCTGGTACAGCACCGGCCTGCCCACGCCGGCGGTGGTGCGCGACACCGGGCCCGCCTGGAACAACCGGAACCTCCGCGAGATCTCGTCCCACATCCGCTCCCACCTCTTCTTCGCCCACATCCGGGCCTCGACGGGGTCGGCGATCCAGCAGACCAACTGCCATCCCTTCCGGCACGGGCGCTGGCTGTGGATGCACAACGGTGCGATCAGCGAGTTCCAGCGGCTGCGCCGGGACCTGTGCCTGCGCATCGACCCGTCCCTGTTCGCCGACATCGAGGGGTCGACGGACTCCGAGGTCATGTTCTACCTCGCCCTCACCTACGGCCTCGACCAGGACCCGCCCGCCGCGGTCGCCCGGATGGCGGGTCATGTGGAGACGCTGGGCCGGGACCATGGCGTGGAGAACCCGCTCCAGATGACGGTCGCGGTGACCGACGGCGACGGGCTGTGGGTCTTCCGCTATTCGAGTGAGCGGCGGTCGCGCTCCCTGTACTACAGCGCCGAGGTGGAGACGCTGCGCGGACTCCACCCCGACCTGAAGTTCCTGGACGGCCTGAGCGACGACAGCCGCCTCGTGGTGTCGGAACCGCTCAGCGGGCTGCCCGGCGCCTGGTTCGAGGTTCCCGAGGCGACCTACGGCCTGGTGCGGGGGAGCGGGGACTTCCTCCAGCCGTTCGTCCCGCTGACCGAGGACTCCGTGGCGGTTCCGTAGGAGCCCCGCCCGGGCCGGCCCGGGCGGGGCGTCTGTGACGCGGCGCGGTGTCTCACATCGCCGTACGGTGTCCCGGGGTGCCCGCCGGGGCCGTGCCCGCCTCCGCGCCCGGCCGGGCCACCGACAGCGGCTCGGCGATGTCCTCCAGCGAGCGGCGTTCGGCCTTGACGGCCAGGAAGACCGCCACCAGGCCGGCCGCGCACATCAGTCCGGCGCCGATCTGGAAGGCCAGCACCGTGTCCCCGACGACGCCGGACTCGGTGAGTTCCGCGAAGATCAGCGGGCCGCTGATGCCGCCGGCCGCGGTGCCGATGGCGTAGAAGAAGGCGATGGCCATGGCGCGCGTCTCCATGGGGAAGACCTCGGAGACGGTCAGGTACGCGCTCGACGCGCCCGCCGAGGCGAAGAACAGCACCACGCACCAGCAGGCCGTCATCGTCGTGGCCGTCAGCGATCCCCGGTCGAAGAGCCAGGCCGTACCGAAGAGCAGGACGCCCGACAGCAGGTACGTCGAGGAGATCATGATCCGGCGACCGAGGGTGTCGAAGAGCTTGCCGAGCAGCAGGGGGCCGAGGAAGTTGCCCGCGGCGATCACGGCGAAGTAGTACCCGGTGTGACCGGTGGGAACGTCGAAGAACGTGGTGAGGATGGCGCCGAAGCCGAAGGTGATGGCGTTGTAGAGGAACGCCTGGCCGATGAAGAGCGAGAGGCCGAGGACCGCGCGGCGCGGGTAGCGTCCGAAGACCGTCTTGGCGATGAGGCCGAAGCCGATGCTCTTGCGCTGGTGGATGGTGATCTCGCGGTCCGGCGGCGGCAGCGGCGAGCCCTTCTCCTCCTCGATCTCCCGTTCGACAGCCGTGACCAGCTTGTCGGCGTCCTCGCCCCGGCCGTGGATGAACTGCCACCGAGGGCTCTCCGGCACGTGCCGTCGCACCAGCAGGATGACCAGACCGAGGACGACGCCGAGGGCGAAGCTCAGCCGCCAGCCGACATCGGCGGGGAAGATGTCGGTGTCCAGCATGACGATGGAGAGCAGGGCTCCGCCGATCGCGCCCAGCCAGTAGCTGCCGTTGATGATGAGGTCGACTCGGCCGCGGTACCGGGACGGGATCAGTTCGTCGATCGCGGAGTTGATGGCCGCGTACTCGCCCCCGATCCCGAAGCCGGTGAAGAACCGGAAGAGGAAGAACCACCAGGTCTCGAACGACAGGGCGGTCAGGGCGGTCGCGGCGAGATAGACGGCCAGCGTCACCATGAACAGCTTCTTGCGGCCGTAACGGTCGGTCAGCCACCCGAAGAACAGGGCGCCCGAGCACGCGCCTGCCACGTACAGCGCGGCGGCGATGCCGGTGACCTGCGCGGAGGTGATGTCGAGGCCGCTGCCCTCCTCGGCGAGACGGCCCGCGACGTTTCCGACGATCGTGACTTCCAGTCCGTCCAGGATCCAGACGGTGCCGAGGCCGATCACGATCATCCAGTGCCAGCGTGACCACGGCAGGCGGTCCAGGCGGGCCGGGACGGCCGTGGTGACGGTGTTCTCCGCGGGGGCGGGCACAGAGGCCGCTGACTGCGTTGTCATGGTTCCCTCTCCGTCGAACGACCCCCTCCCGATGCCCGGAACCGGGCGGACCATGCCCACCCGACGCCGGGTCAAGCATGAGGGCGACGGCGGGACCTCACCACACGACACCGCCCCGGCCCGAGCCGGGGCGTACGGCGGCTTGCGGACACTCCTCAGCGGACGCCTTCGTCGGGCGCCGCCGGGGCCAGGGTGAAGGAGTGGCCCGCGGGGTCGGCGAAGGTGCGCTCCTCGTGCCGGCGGTCCTCCCGAGCGCCGGGCACGAACGGCTGCGTCACCGCCGCCACCGGCCTCGCTCCGAGGGCGACTGCCTCACGTTCCGCCTCGTCAAGATCCTCCGGGGCGACGAGCACGCGCACGTGCGCCTGCTGGGCGTCGTCCGGACGGGGCCAACTGGGTGGTGCGTACCCGTGGTCCCGGCGGATCGCGAGGACGGTCCCGCTGCCGCCGGTGAGGACCACGAAGTCGGGATCCCCGCCGGCTTCCACGTCGGCGCCGAGCAGGGAGGCGTAGAACTCCGCGAGCCGCTCGGGCTCCGCGCAGTCGAGTACGAGGACACAGGTCTTGGCTACGGTCATACAGCGCGTGTGCCCCGAGCCCGCTCCTCCACGCCGGACACCGCCCGGCCCGCCACGCGTGAACGCGCGGCGGGCGGACGGGAGTCGGGGCCGGTGCCGCACCCGCTCGCCGACCGGGCGGGCGCGGTGTCGGGGCAGGGGCAGGAGGTCAGCGCCCCCGCCTGCGGGGGTCTTCCTCGCCCTCGACGTCGATGTGCTCCTTGCGGATCTCGCCGACGACCGTCTCCTCCTCCGTGACCTCCTCCGGGGTGAGGCTGACGCGCTCGACCGGGACGGCCCGGGTCTCGACGACGGGCCGCTCCTCGTGGAGGGTGACCTCGTACTCGGCCTCGGAGATCTCCGGGCCGGACATCGCCCGGTCGCGGTTGGCGTCGGTGATGGGCTCGCGCTCCACGCGGACCTCTTCGTGGCGCAGCGGGATGGTCTGCTGGACCTCCTCGGTGACCACGTACTTGCGCAGGCGCGCCCGGCCGACCTCGCGGCGCTCGGTTCCGACGTGCATCTCCTCCTCGGAGCGGGTCATCGCGTCGTCGCGCACGCGTCCCGTGTCCGTCTCCCCGCCGGTCCCCGCGTCGGTACCGGCTTGGGCCCAGCCGCCCGCGCCGGGCTGGTTGGCCCGCTGCCAGGCGTCGTCCCAGTCGATGCCGTAGTACTCGTAGAGCCGCCGTTCCTCGCGCTCGGACAGGTGGCCGTCGCCGTCGACGTCGATGTTCGGCGCGTCCTTGATCCTGTCCTTGGGATACGGAACCTCCAGGTGGTCCTGGACCACGGCGGCGTCCTTGATCGGGACGAAGGACTCGCCGGAACCGAACAGGCCGGTCTTGACCGTGACCCACTCGGGGAGGCCGGTGGCGTCGTCGAGGTAGACGTGCTTGGCGTCGCCCACCTTCCTGCCCTCGGCGTCGTACACCGGGTGGTCGAGCACGGTGGGGATCTGCTCTCGGGTGATCATGTTCCCTCCTGCTTCCTGTCGGGGTCACCGATGCGCATAACCGACGAATTCCGATGAAAACACCCAAAAAGGCACCATTTCTGGCTCGGATTTCAACTACCGCGGCCGGACACGCGATGCCCGAGGTCAGCGGCCGTCGCCGGCGTCCCCCACCTGGCGGCCATGTATGACCGCGGCGTGGGTACCCGCTGCGCATGACACGGCTCAGCGACTTCAGGCACCGGCGCGCTTCTCGGGCCCTTCGGCACGCTTCGGATGCCGACGGGGAAGGGATGCGCCCCGGCGACGGCGAGAAAGAGAGCTTCGGCCCGGACGCGCGGGTGGAGCGGGAAGCCCCGGACACACCCACCGAGATGCCGAAGAAGTCCTGGTCGGCGATCCTGCGCCGGACCGTCGCGGAGTTCAAGGACGACGAACTCGCGGACCGGGCGGCGGCGCTGACCTACTACGGAGTGCTGTCCCTCTTCCCCGCGCTGCTGGTGCTGATCTCCCTGCTGGGAGTCGTCGGGAAGTCGGCGACGGACAGCGTGCTGGACAACCTCACCCGCCTCACCCCCGGCGCCGCACGGGACGTGATCACCAACGCGGTGCAGCAGCTCCAGGGCAACGCGGGCGTCGGCTCGCTGATGGCGGTCGTCGGTCTCGTCCTCGCCGTCTGGTCGGCGTCGGGATACGTGGCCGCCTTCATCCGGACCTCCAACGCCGTCTACGACATCCCCGAGGGCCGGCCGGTGTGGAAGGTCCTCCCGGTCCGCCTCGTGGTGACCATCGTGCTGATGGTCCTCGCGGTCGTCAGCGCCCTCATCGTCGTCTTCACCGGCGAGCTGGCCCGCCAGGTCGGCACCGCGCTCGGCATCGGGGACACCGCGCTGACCGTCTGGTCCATCGCCAAGTGGCCGGTGCTGCTGCTCCTGGTCACCATGATGATCGCCCTCCTGTACTGGGCGACGCCGAACGCGCGGGGCCGGGGCTTCCGATGGGTCACCCCGGGCAGCTTCCTCGCGTTGCTGATCTGGATGGTCGCCTCCGCCGGGTTCGCGTTCTACGTCGCGAACTTCGGCTCGTACAACAAGACCTACGGAACCGTCGCGGGAATGATCATCTTCCTGCTGTGGCTGTGGATCACCAACCTCGCGATCCTCCTCGGCCTGGAGTTCGACGCAGAGATGACCCGCGAGCGCGCCATCGCCGGCGGACACCCGGAGGACGAGGAGCCGTACGTCGAGCCGCGCGACACCCGCGCGTGGGACGAGCGGGACAAGCGGCGCATGCGAGGGCCCGAGTGAGACCGCCGGCCCGCTCGGGTGTGAGACCGGGCGGGAGGGGAAACCGCAGCCACGTGACATGACGACGGCGAAGACACCCATGGGCGAACCGAAGCCCCCGAAGGACAGGTGAACGAGCATGGCCACCGTCGAACGCCAACGCCACACCAGCGGCTCGGAGGAGCCGGTTGGCGAACTGGTCCAGCGCGCCTCCCAGCAGTTGTCGCAACTCGTCCGCGACGAGATGCGGCTCGCCCAGGCGGAGATGAGACAGAAGGGCAAGCGGTTCGGTGTCGGCGGCGGCCTCTTCGGCGGCGCCGGCCTCGTGGGCATCCTCGCACTCCAGGCGCTGACCGCGGCCGTCATCGCCGCCCTGGCCCTGGCCCTGCCGGTGTGGGCGTCGGCCCTCATCGTCGCGGGTCTCCTGGCCGTGATCGCCGGGGTGCTCGCGGCCACCGGCAAGCAGCAGATCGGCAAGGCGACCCCTCCGACGCCCGAGCAGGCCGTCGCGTCGGTCAAGGAGGACGTCGCCGAGATCAAGAAGAAGGCGCACCGATGACTACCGACAAGCATGACGCGAGCGGCGGCACCCCGCCCGAGCGGTCGGGGAACGACGGCTCCGCGTCCACGCCGGAGGAACTGCGGGCCCAGGTCGAGCGGACCCGCGAGGAGCTGGGGGAGACCGTCGAGGCGCTGGCCGCCAAGGCCGACGTCAAGTCCCGCGCGAAGGAGAAGGCGGCGGACGTGAAGGCGGAGGCGAGCCAGCGGGTCGCACGGGTCCGGGAGAAGGCCGCCGACGCCCGTCACGAGGCTGAGCACAAGGCGGCGCAGGCACGGGAGAAGGCGGCGCACGCCGCCCACCGGGTGAAGAGCGGGACGGCGGAGCCGGTACGCGACAAGGCGGGGCGGGCCGCGGAACTGCTCGGGGACAAGGCGGGCCGGGCCGGACAGCTCGCCCACGACAGGACCCCCGAACCGGTACGGGAGCAGGCCGGCCGCACGGCCCGGAAGGCCCGGGAGAACCGCACCGCGCTGCTCGTCGTCGCGGGCGGCGCCCTGGGCGTCCTGCTCGTCGCGCGCCGCGTCCGTTCGTCGCGCCGCCCGCGGAAGGGAGGATGCAGGTGAAGGGCTCCAAGCTCGTCTACCGGCCGGTCGGCCTGACGCTCGGCATGCTCGGCGGCATGCTGGCCGGCGCGGTTTTCAAGCAGACGTGGAAGATGATCGCCCACGAGGACGACGCTCCCGACGCCATGGACGAGGAACGCACCTGGCGGGAGATCCTGCTCGCCGCGGCCCTGCAGGGCGCGGTCTTCGCGGTGGTGAAGGCGGCCGTCGACCGCTCGGGCGCGAAGGCGACCCGTCGGCTGACCGGTACCTGGCCCGCCTGAAGCGGGCCGCGCGGACGCGCCTGACGCGTGCCGCGCGGACACGAGCGGCGCCGTCCCTCAGCGGCGAACCGGCCGGGCCCTTCTCGGGCCCGGCCGGTTCGCCGCTGACGTCGTGGGGACCCCTCCGGTGCGGACCCCCTCCGTCGGCGCCTTCGAGGGTGCATGGCAGGCTCATGCCACCATTCACCCGAGGAGGAACCATTCGTCAGCGCTTCTGGGCGACCGTGTCGGTCGCCCTCACCCTGATGCTCTCGGCCGTCGCGCCCGCGGCCGCCGACGACACCCCTCCGGTCGTCACCGGAGCCGTCTTCAACAACCCGAAGGGAACGGCGGCCGAGCAGAACGCCGTCAAGAACCACATCATCGGGGCGATCGGGAAGACCCAGAGCGGCCGGACGCTGCGGGCGGCACTGTATGTGATGCAGGACCAGGACTACGCGGACGCCCTTGTGGCGGCGCACAACCGCGGCGTCAACGTCCGTGTCGTGCTCGACCACAAGTCCGTGGAGGCGCCCGACCCGGCGCCCGCGCAGAAGCTGATCAGCGCACTGGGGACCGACCGCACCCAGCCCTCGTGGGTCCGCGTGTGCACCGAGGGCGGCGCCTGCATCGCGCAGGGCGGGACCAACCCGATCAACCACAACAAGTTCTTCACCTTCTCCCGTGTCGGTGACGCCGGAGTCGCCGAGGACGTGGTGATCCAGAGCTCGGCCAACCAGACGGCCTCGGCGGTCACCCGCCAGTGGAACAACGCGTACACCGTCGTCGGCAACACCGCCCTCTACACGGCCTACACCGGCTACTTCGACGACCTCGCTGCCATGGCCAAGTCGGACGACTACTACCGGCAGGGCGAGGCAGGGGACCTGAAGTACTACTTCTTCCCGCAGAAATCCGGCGACATCGTGCTCGGTTTCCTCGACAACGTCACCTGCACCGGGAACACGACCGTCGGCAGCGCCTCCCACAAGACCGTCGTGCGGATCGCCGCCTGGGCCCTGCACCGGAACGAGATCGCGGCCAAGCTCCGCTCGCTCGCCGACCAGGACTGCTGGATCGAAGTGGTCTACAAGGACTCCAACGACCTGGCGACGCTCCAGGGCCACCCGCGGATCAAGCCCTACCACCTCGACGCGGGCGGCTACTTCGTGCACTCGAAGTACCTGCTGATCGAAGGCAACTACGCGGGCCACCCCGACACGAAGTGGACCTTCACCGGCTCCCACAACCTGGACATCTCCTCGCTGCGCGAGAACGACGAGGCGATCATCCGGGTCCCCGGAGCCGCGGCGCACGACGCGTACAAGGCGAACTTCCTCGCCATGCGCGCCGAATCGGTCCTGCAGTAGCCGACGCGGACGGCCGGCCGGAGGCGCCGTCCGCGGTCGTCGGCGCCACCGACGACCGCGGACGGCGCGTTCACCGGGCCGTCAGCGCGTCACGGCGCCATCTCGTACGCGCCCGCCAGCGCCTCGACCCTGTCCCACACGCGGCCCGAGCGGGCCTCGTCGACGACGGGGCGCCGGACGGCGTCCAGGGCCCAGCTCTGCTGCGCCGGGGTGGCGGAGTCCTTGCCGTGCAGCTCGACGGCGTGCGCGGAGAAGTCCCGTACGAGGACGGCGAACAGCTCGTCCAGCACGTCCGTGTCCAGGCCGGTCAGGCGCGCCTGCTCCAGGATCAGCTGACCGTGGACGACGAGCGCGAAGAGCTGTCCCACGGCGAGCAGCAGGTCCAGGTCGCGGCTCTGCTCCTCGTCGGGAGCGGCGGTGGTGACGAACGCGCACAGCGCGTCGGCCTGCTCGCGGAAGCGGGCGACGTTGGGGACCTCGGCGTACGCGTCGTAGGCCGTCCGCCAGTCGTGGAAGCGTACGGAGCCCAGGCCGCGGGCCGGGCCCTGCCGGAAGAGGAAGGCGTCGTCGGCCGCGTCCAGGCGGGTCGGCACGGGAGCGTAGTCGGCGGGGTCCAGCAGGTGGTTGCGCATGAACTTGAGGATCAGCGCGAGGTTGACGTGGACCGTGCCCTCCAGCTTGGGCAGTCCCCGGATCTCGATCGCGGCCTGGGCGAAGTAGTTGTCCTTCTCGAACCCCTTGGCGGCGATGACGTCCCACATCAGGTCGATGACCTTCTCGCCCTCCGTGGTCACCTTCATCTTCGTCATGGGGTTGAAGAGGAGGTAACGGCGGTCGTCGGGTCCCGCGGAGCGGAAGTAGTCGACGGCGCGGTCGCTGAACAGCTTCATGCCCACCAGGCGGACGTACGCGTCGGTCAGCTCGCGGCGCACGTGCGGGAACGCGGTGACGGGGCGGCCGTAGAGGATGCGCTGGTGGGCGTGGGTGACGGCCTCGTACATCGCGTGCTCGCAGATGCCGATCGAGGCGGTGCAGAGGTTGAACTTGCCCACGTTGACCGTGTTGAGCGCGGCGTCGAAGGCGGCGCGACCGGTGTGCAGGACGTCCTCGGCCCCCACGGGGTAGTCATCGAGCCGGAACTCGCTGACGTACTTGGAGGAGTCGACGACGTTCTTCACCAGGTGGTAGGCCGGGTGGCGGCTGTCGGCGGCGAAGAAGACGTAGCCGTCGGGCCCTTCGACGTCGGTGCGGCGGCCGAAGACGGAGACCAGTCCGGCGGCGTTGCCGTTGCCGATGTAGTACTTGGAGCCGGTGGCACGGAAGCCGCCCCGGCCGTCCGGCTCCAGGAGCATGTCCGTGGAGTAGATGTCGGCGCCGTGGGTCTTCTCGGACAGGCCGAAGGCGAACACCTCCCCCTGTGCGAGGAGTTCGCTCGCGCGGGCGCGGGCGGCGGCGTTGTCGCTCTGCCACACCGGGCCGAGACCGAGGATGGTCACCTGCCAGGCGTACCAGTAGTCGAGCCCGTAGAAGCCGAAGATCTCGTTGAGGGCGGCGATCCGGGCGGTGTCCCAGCGCTTGTCGCCCTCCTCCTGTCCGGCGCCGGCGGCGGACGCGGGGGTGAGGAAGGTCGCGAAGAGCCCCTCCTTGGCCGCGAAGGCGAGGAAGTCTCCGAGCCAGGCACGCGAACGGTAGTCCTCGATCAGCCTGCGCTTGCCGCGCTCCTCGAACCAGTCGACGGTGGCGCGGAGCAGCCGGCGCGTCTCGGGGTCGAAGTGGGCCGGGTCGTACGTACGCGGGTTGAACAGCAGCGGGTCGGCCATGGGGGTCCGCCTTTCCGGCGTCGGTCGAGTCGGGTGGGATCGGGAACGAAGGAGGAGGGGCGCCGCGGCCCCGGCCGTCTCAGCGGCCGGCCGGCCCTAGGGCGCGGAGGGTGGCGAGTACGTCGTCGAGCCAGGCGAGCGTCATCCGCTCGTACGCGATGCCGCCGCGCAGCACCACGTGCTGGAGCTCGCGGCCCGCGTCGGGCGGCTCGGCGGGAGCGGGGGCCTGCGCCCCGGTGAAGTCGCGTCGCTCGCCCGCGAGGTATCGCGCGAGCCGGTCGGTGTGCGCCTGGTGGTGGCGCTCGACCTCGCGGACCAGCGCGGCCGGGTCGTCGAAGGCGGCGCCGCGGATCTTCACGGCGAGGTCGTGCCGGACGCTCTCCGGCTCGATCGGCTCGTGCAGCCATCCGGACAGGGCGTCCCGCCCCAGCGGGGCGACGGAGTACTCCTTCTTGTCCGGCCGGCCCTGCTGGGGGACCTCGCGGACATCCACCCAGCCGTCCGTCTCCATGCGCTTGAGCACGCGGTAGATCTGCTGGTGCGTGGCGGTCCAGAAGTAGCCGATGGACCGCTCGAACCGCCGGGCCAGCTCATAGCCGGAGCCCGGCTGCTCCAGCAGCGACACGAGGATCGCGTGTTCGAGTGCCATGCCCCGATCTTCGTATGCAACGAGTTGCATAAACAAGTATCGCCGCCCCGATGAGACGCGCCTCACCCCGTCGCCGGCGACCTCACGGCGAGGACGTACTCCGGCGCGCGACCACGCAGAAGGGATGCCCGGCCGGGTCGGTGAAGACCAGCCATCCGTCCTCCCGCGGCTGGTGCTCCGCCTTCACGGCGCCGGCCTCCCTCAGCACGGCCTCGGCCGCGCCGAGGTCGTCGGCGTCGACCTCGAAGTCGAAGTGGAACTGCTGCGGCGCGTCCTGCCCGGGCCAGCGGGGCGGCCGGTAGTCGTCGACCCGCTGGAAGCCGAGGAAGAAGCCGTCCGCGCCGGTGAGGCCGGCGAAGTCGCCGTCGGACTCCGGGTGGGGCGCGAAGCCGGTGAGCCGCTGGTAGAAGGCGGCCAGCGCCTCCGGGTCCGCGCAGTCGAGGGTGATCGCCGAGAGTCTCATCGGGAGGGGCATCGCGACTCCTGTAGCTGCGTGGGGCCCAAGGGGCCGTAGGGAGGTGGCCGACCACCCTAGCGGGGGCCTGCGGGGAGGTTTGGCGGGCGCCGCACACGGCGAGGACTCCAGTGCGCCGCGGCCGGGTGGACCGGGCGGGGCGCCGGGGGCGGGCGGGCCGAATGGGGGGGGGGCGGATGGCCGGGAGTGGCAGGACCTGTGTCGGGTTCGCGGTCGACGAGGCGTACGCCCTTCCGCTCGCGGTCGCGGGCCGCTCGCTCATCGACCACCTCGCGGGCGACGATCCCCTGGAGTTCGTGGTGCTCGACCTCGGCATATCCGAGCGCTCGCGCGGCCGCCTCGTCGCCGCCTGGGCCCACCGTGCGAGCGTCGGCTTCCTGCGGCTCCCGTCCCCGCGTGACCTGGACGGACTGCCCCTCTCGGACCACGAGTTCGTGCCGCACCTCAACCGCAACGTCTACGGGCGGTGGTTCCTGCCGGAGCTGCTGCCGCCGGTCTACCGCCGGATGATCTATCTCGACGCAGATGTGCTGGTGCTGGGGGACGCCTCCCTGCTGTGGCACGTCGCCCTCGGTGGCCATCCCTTCGCGGCGGCGCAGGACAAGGGCATCCCCTACGTCTCCTCCCCGTACGGTGTCCCGGACTACCGTGAGTTGCGGCTCTCCGCCCGCGCCAAGTACTTCAACGCCGGCGTCATGGTCATCGACCTCGACCGCTGGCGGAAGCTGCGCATCCGCGAGCGCGCCCTCTCCTACGCCCGCACGCATCCCGCGATGCGTTTCGCGGACCAGGAGGCGCTCAACGCCGTCGCGGCCGGACGCTGGGCGGAGTTCCCCCGGGCGTGGAACTGCCCCGCGGAGGACGAGATCTTCGAGGAGGGCCAGGGCGCCCGCCCGAGGATCATCCACTTCCTCGGGCCCGGGAAGCCCTGGCTCGGCGCCTCCCACGCGACCCGCTGCCAGGCCGTGTACGGGACGTATCTGCGGCGCACCGGCTGGCCGACGGAGAGTCCCGCCTGAGCCCGGCCGACCCGAAGGCCACCCTCCCGCTTGCCCTCACCTATCGAATCTCGATAGATTTCAATCGTAGCTCGATCGAGGGAGAGATCATGGGAAAACTGACCGTGCTCGCGTTGCGCGCCGTGCTCGTGGCGCTGCTCGCCGGATCGGTGTTCGTCCAGGCGGTGATGGTGCCGCTGCTGGCCGCGGACATGGAGGGCCTGAAGCCGGAGTACGCGTATCTGCGCACCCCGCTCCTCGTGATCATCGTCCTCGGCTTCGTGACGGCGGAGGTCGTCCTGCTCTGTGTGTGGCGGCTGGTGACGATGGTGCGGCGCGGCACGGTGTTCTCCCCCGCGGCCTTCCGCTACGTGCACATCGTGATCGGCGCGTTCGTGGCCGCGGCCGTCCTGGTCTTCGCGCTCGCCGTGGTCCTGGCCCCCGGCGAAGCCGTCGCCCCGGGCGTCGTCCTCCTCGTCTGCGGGGCCAGTCTCGCCATCCTGGGCCTCGCGCTCATCGTGCTCGTCCTGCGGATGCTGCTCGCCCAGGCCGTCGAGCGCGACGTCGAGGCGTCGAAGATGCGGGCCGAGCTGGACGAGGTGATCTGATGCCGATCGTCGTCGACATCGACGTCATGCTGGCCAAACGGAAGATGTCCGTGGGGGAGCTCGCCGAGCGCGTCGGGATCACGCCGGCCAACCTGGCGGTGCTGAAGAACGGCCGCGCCAAGGCCGTCCGCTTCGCGACGCTCGCCGCGCTCTGCGACGTGCTCGCCTGCCAGCCAGGGGACCTGCTGCGCTGGGAGGCCGAGCCCGCGACCGACGGCTGACGCCACGTCAGCCGTTCCGGCGGGCGCCCTTGACCGGCGGCGACGTCGAGGCGCGGCGGGGCTGTCCATAGGGTGGCCCCTATGTCTGCCACGTTGAATTCCGGAAAAGTCGCCGGCGCGCTGCGCACGGCGGCGCGCGTCTCGGCCGAATCGCTGCTCGTCCTGGTGATGGTCGCGGTGGCCGTGTGGGTGCTGGGCCGGATGTGGTCGGTCGTATGGCCGCTCATAGTCGGACTGTTCCTCACCACGCTGACCTGGCCCCTGACGCGCTTCCTGCGCGGCCGCGGATGGCCTCCCGCCCTCGCCGCGTCGGTGGTGACCGTGCTGTTCCTGCTCGTCGCCGCGGGCATCGTGGCGCTCATCGCCGTACCGGTGGCCTCCCAGTCGGGAGAGTTGGCGGACGGCGTCGTCGAAGGCATCCAGCGGCTGCGGGAGTGGGCCGCGGGGCCGCCGCTGAACATCGGCGACGACCAGATCACGGGCGCCTTCGACTCCGCGATCGCCCGCGTCCAGGACAGCGTCGGCAGTATGGTCACCGCCGTCGTCTCCGGCGTGGGCACGGTGCTCAACGGAGTCGTCACCGCCGTCCTGGCGCTCTTCCTGATGTTCTTCTTCCTGAAGGACGGCCCGCGCTTCCTGCCCTGGCTGACCCGCCAGCTCCCCGGCCGGTTCGCCACCGACGTCCCGGTCGTGGCCGAGCGTGGCTGGGACACCCTGGGGGCGTTCGTCCGGTCCCAGGCGCTCGTCGGTCTGCTCGACGCCGTCTTCATCGGCCTCGGCCTGTGGATCCTGGGCGTTCCGCTGGTGCTTCCGCTCGCCGTGCTGACCTTCGTGTCGGCGTTCGTCCCGATCGTGGGCGCGCTCTTCGCCGGATTCGTCGCGGTGCTCATCGCGCTCGTGTCGAACGGTCCGACGGACGCGCTGATCGTCCTCGCGATCATCGTCGTCGTGCAGCAGCTCGAGGGCAACGTCTTCCAGCCCATGATCCAGAGCCGGGGGCTCGGCCTCCACGCGGCCGTGGTCCTGCTGGCCGTGACCCTGGGAGGCAGTCTGGCGGGCATCGTCGGCAGCCTGCTCGCCGTACCGCTCGCGGCCGTACTGGCCGTGGTCTGGAACTACCTGCGCGAGCAGCTCAGCGACCCGCCCCGCGACCCGGCGGCCGAAGCGCCGCGCACGGACGCCCCCGTCCCGTCGTGACCCCCGGGGCGCCCTGACGCCCGCCCGGTCCGTCCCGGGCGCGGCTCACCCGCCGGAGGGCGAGTGGCCCGCCGGGACGGCCTCCCCGGCGGCGACCGGGCCGGGCGGGGTCCCGTCGCCGAACGGCCGGCCGCCCAGCTCCTCACGGCCGTGCGGCGCGAGCCACCCGGAGAGATCGGGGCCGGCCGGCACGACACCGGTCGGGTTGATGTCGCTCTGGACCACGAAGTAGTGCCGCTTGATGTGGTCGAAGTCGACCGTGTCACCGAACCCCGGGGTCTGGAAGAGGTCCCGCGCGTAGGACCACAGCACCGGCATCTCGGACAGCTTCTGCCGGTTGCACTTGAAGTGCCCGTGGTAGACGGCGTCGAAGCGGACGAGCGTGGTGAACAGACGCACGTCCGCCTCGGTGATCGTGTCGCCGACCAGGTACCGACGCCGTTCGAGCCGCTCCGACAACCGGTCGAGACGGGCGAACAAGCGGTCGTACGCGGCGGTGTACGCCTCCTGGGACCCGGCGAACCCGGCGCGGTAGACGCCGTTGTTCACCTCGCGGTAGACCACCTCGTTCACCGCGTCGATCTCGGCCCGCAGCGCCTCCGGATAGAGCGCCGGAGCACCCTCGCGATGGTACGGCGCCCACTCCAGCGCCATGTCGAGCGTGATCCGGGGGACGTCGTTCGTCACCACCGCCCCGGTCGGCACGTCGACGATCGCCGGGACCGTGATACCCCGGTCGTAGCCGGGGTCGCGGGCGAGGTACGCCTCCTGGAGCCGCTCGATGCCCAGCACGGGGTCGCGGCCGCCGGGATCCAGGTCGAACGTCCAGCTGCGCTCGTCGTGCGTCGGCCCGGCCACGGCCATCGGCAGCGCGTCCTCCAGGCCGAGGAGCCGCCGCACGATGACCGCCCGGCTCGCCCACGGGCAGGCCCGGCTGACCACCAGTCGGTAGCGGCCCGGCTCCACGGGGAAACCGTCCCGTCCGTCGGCGGTGATCCGGGTCGTGAGGTAGCGGCTGTCGCGGGAGTACTCCCCGCCGGGATTCACGTAACTCACACCGTCCGCCTACCCCGGAAGCGCCCCGGCGACGCGGGGACCACTCGAACGCCGCCGCCGCGACCCGCCGCGACCCGCCGCGAGGCGCGGCGAGGCGCGTCACCGGGCGACGCGAGCGCGGCAGGATCGGCGGGGAACCCCCGGAGTGACGAGCGTCACCACGCTTCTTCGCTCCCCATGTCGACCGGACGCCCTGCGCCGGGCGTATGCGGGGTGAAGCGAGAGATCCAGGAGTGGCTGTTGACCGTCGAGGAGTTCGAAGAGTTCTACGCCCAGACGGTCGCACGTCTGACCGGGCAGCTGTACGTGATGCTCGGCGACCTGCACGAGGCGCAGGACGTGGTGCAGGAGGCCTTCGTCAGGGCCTGGGCCCGGCGACGGCAGCTTGACCGGGGCCGACAGCCGGAGGCGTGGATCAGAACGGTCGCCTGGCGGCTCGCGGTGAGCAGATGGCGCTTCGGGCGGCGCTCGGCGGAGGCGTGGAAGCGGACCGGAGCGCCGCCGGACGTCGCGGGGCCCGGCCCCGGGGAGATCGTCCTCGTGGAGGCCCTGCGAGGGCTGCCGGACCGTCAGCGCCGGGCCGTGGCCCTGCACTACCTGTGCGACCTCACGGTGGAGCAGATCGCCGCGGAGACCGGCATGTCCGCGAGCACCGTCAAGACGCACCTGACCCGCGCCCGTACCGCACTCGCCGACCGTCTGCAGGACCCACGCATGGAGGAGGCCCCCGGTGCCTGATTCCCACGACCCGTTGCGGCGACTGTTCCAGCAGGCGGCGCACTCCGGGCAGGCCCGCGCCGAAGCCCCGCCGTTCGCCCGCATCGCCGAGCGAGGGAGGCGGGCGAGGCGGCGCCGCCTGGCCGGTCTCACCGCGGCGGCCTGCCTGGTCTTCGGCGGCGGCGCGGCCGCGGCCGCCCTGGTGACGGGCCGCCCGGCGCCGGCACCCCCCGCCACCACCCCCTCGCCCGCGCCGAGCAGCCGTCCGTCTCCCGCACCCACCACCCTGCCGTCGACCACCTCACCGCCTTCGTCGACCCCGACGGCCTCCCTGGGACCCGGCGGCGCCTCCGCGACCGTCACCACACCACCGGCCGGCGGAGCCACCACCACCCGGCCCTGACCGGGCCGGCCTTCCCGCGACCCCACCGTCCCGCTCACCCCCGCGCCCGCGCCGCGGCCACGGGGCGGTCGAGCATGCCCGCATCCACCCGAGAGAGCGCCGAATGCCGGTTTCACCGCCCGAGATACGCCAGGCCGCACACGCTGCCTCGCCCGCCGCTCCCCACCGAGCCCGCCCACCGGAGTCGGCGGAACCGGGCCCCGCCGCCCGCGCCCGGGGCGGCCGGGCCGTGATCCCCGAGCGCGTCCGGCGTGCGCTGCGGCTCCGGCACGGCGACGGGGAGGTGCTCTGCCTCTACCTGGCCACCCGGGCGGGCCTGTGGATCGTCGCGTACTGCTCGCGGTGGCTCTTCCCCGCCGACGGCGAGACGCGCGAGCCGGCCGGCGTCCTCACCCCCTTCGAACACTGGGACTGGGGCCACTTCCTCCACATCGCCCGGGACGGCTACTTCCCCGACCCCGCCCCCGGCGCCGCCTCCGCCGAGGCCGTGGGGGACAACCGCGAGGCGTTCTTCCCCGGATTCCCCCTCCTGCTGCGCGCCGTGCACCTGCTCGTGCCGCACTGGACGGCCGCCGGACTGCTGATCTCGCTCGCCGCCGGCGCTGTCGCCGTCCTGGCCCTGGCACGCATCGCCCGGCACCACCTGCCCGACACCGACGGCGGCCGCCGCGCCGTGCTCTTCCTGCTCGTCTCGCCCTGCGGGATCTTTCTCGCCGCCGGATACACGGAGGCGTTGTTCCTGGCCCTGGCGCTGCCGGCCTGGCTGGCGGCGCGGCGTCACGCCTGGGCGGCGGCCGCCACGCTGACCGCGCTGGCCACGACGGTCCGCGTGAGCGGCCTGTTCCTCGCCGCCGGCATCGCCCTCCACTTCCTCCTGGCCGCGCACGCCGACCGCCGTCACTGGCGCCGACTGCCGTGGACCGCCCTTCCCGTCGTCCCGCCCGCCCTCTACACCCTGTATCTGCACGCCCACACCGGCGACTGGATGGCCTGGAAGCACGCGCAGGAACGCGGCTGGTACCGCGACTTCCACGCCCCGTGGACGGCCTGGTCCCACACCTGGGAGGCGGCCTTCGCCCGTGGCCAGACGACGCCCTACGCCTTCATGTTCCAGGCGGAGCTCGTGTCGATGGGCCTCGGCCTGGTCCTCCTCGGCGTGCTGGTCCGCCGGCGCCGTTGGCCCGAGGCGCTGTACGTCGCCCTCAGCCTGTGGGCCCTGGGCACCTCGTACTGGTACACCTCGATCCCGCGCGCCACCCTCCTGTGGTGGCCCCTGTGGACCGGCCTCGCCCAGTGGGCCCGCCGCAGGCCCCGGTTCGCCGCCGTGTACCTGATCCTGACCGTGCCGTTGACCGTGGTCTTCGCCGTCGCCTTCATGACGGGCCGCTGGGCCGGATGACCCGCCCGGATGACCCGCCGACACCCGGCCGGCGGGCCCCGCGGGCCTGGCCCGGCCGGACGGGCCGGGGCGGGAACCCGCGGGCCCCCGCCCGCCCGTGAGGCCGGTCGTCAGAACCTGCGGACGACCCGCAGCGAGTCCGTGTACAGATCGCCCTTCCTGCCGTCCTCCGTCTTCCTGCCGTTGAGGATCGACTTCCCTCCGAGGTCGCCCATGGTCGGCCCGTCGGGTGTCTTGCGGCTGGAGACGAAACGCAGACCGCCGTGCTGGTCCTGCCCGAGGTAGATCCCGGTGTGATCGATGACGCCTTCGACGGTCTCCGGGTCCGCCGGGTCGGAGAGCGTCGCGTCGAAGAAGACCACGTCGCCGATCCGCAGCGCGGCGAGGGAGGGCGCGGCGGTCGTGCCCTTGGCCACCACGACGCCGGGGCCGTGGGCGGACTGGTCCTTGGAGGTCCGGGGCAGATTGCGGCCGTCGAAGTTCTCGAAGGCGACCATGGGGATGCCGAGGTGGTGGCCGTACACCATCCGGACGAAGCCGGAGCAGTCGAGGCAGCCCGCGAACTCGGAGTTCGCCACCGCGCTCTCGCCGCTCGCGGGGAAGGTCCAGTCGCGCCCCATGTACTCGTGGAAGTCGGCCCCGACGGGGCGCACTCCGGCGCCGTCGGGCTTGCTGTACCGGGACTGTCCCAGCACCTGGGCGCCCTGGAGCGCGGGGTCGGTGACGACGGGGGCGTAGGGCCGGTACATCGACGCGTACGCGAGGGCGTCGGGGGAGGTGTCGCCGGCCCAGGCGCGGATGCGCTGTTCCAGGGCGGGCGTCCAGGTGCCGTCGAAGGGCGCCGGCAGGAGCCGTACCCACGTGTCGTGGCAGACCACCGGCGGGTCGGCCCAGTCGGCCGCGCCGACGACGAAGTCGTAGACCCGGGCCTCCAGGGTCGTGGTGCTGCCGGCCGAGGCGTGCGCGCGGACTCCGCACGTGCCCGTGCCGAAGACCTTGGCCGGATCCTTCTCGGGGTCGCGCACGCTGTGGTGCCACGTGTCCTCGGGCTCGGCCGTGCCGTTCCGCCACGCGCGGGCGCACAGGAGGGGGCCCGTCTTCTCGACCCGTACCCACCAGTGGTCGTAGGCCGCGAAGCCGGTGCCGACCGTGACGGCCGGGCCCAGGGTCGTGACGTCGTTGTTCAGCGCCTTCTCCAGGACGAGCTGGACCTCCCCGGCCGGGGTGACGATCAGACGGGCCCGGTAGTGGTTGCTCACGTCCGTGACGGCGAAGGTGAGTGCGAGGGAGGCGGGCGCGCCGGCGGGGACCTTGTCGAAGGAGAAGCGGGCGGCCGCGTCGAGGTCCCCGACGGTCTTGTCGGGGAGCAGGGCGTGGCGGCTGGAACCGGCCTCGGCGCGGTCGAGGAGGATGACGGCCCGGCCGCTCTCCAGGAAGTAGTTCGTGTCGGGCCCGTTGTACGTCGACCAGGTGCCGCCGCCGGGGGAGGGGCCCCACCCGGTCCTGCCCGCCGGCAGGACCCGCGCGAAGTCGTCGGCGAACGGCTTCCTCTGCTCCGTGAACCAGCGCCTCGGTCCGCGCAGCGTGACGGTCGCGGCGCCGGTGGTCAGAGTGGCGAGCACCCCCCGGTCGTCCGACACCTCCAGCAGCGGGGGAGTGCCGGCGATGGTACGGGTCGTCAGCGCACCGGCGGGGTGGGTGGCGAAGTGCCAGGGATCGCACGGGTCGGCCACCATCGGCAGCCGCCCACGGGCGGCTCCCGGCACATCCCCCGCCGTCACGGCCGTCGTCTCACCCGTGACGGCGGCCGTCGGCGTCACCGCCGGGGTCATCGCCGGGGAGGCGAAGGCGGACGGCGCGAGCGGCAGCGAAGCGCCCACAGCGGCACCCGTCAGCACGGCGAGCGCCGATCTGCGGCTCGGTGTCGAACGAGACAGGGACATGTGCCAACCCCCTGGGTGACGTAGGCGTCTGACGTGCGGTGACCTTATCCCCGGCACCGCCGCGGCCGTCCGCCCGCCCCCGCCCGCCGGGAGCCGGCGCGGGCCGTCACACCGTGAGGTCCGCACGCCGGAGAGGGCTGCCGCCCGGATACGGGGGTACACGAAAGCTCTCACCCATCACAGGACAAGGGAGCCGGGCCATGCTGGGCATAGCCGCCGCGGTGCTGTTCGTCATCGCATTCCTGATCAACGCCGCCGAGATCGCGACCAACGAGGTCTTCACCTCGGCGAACGTCATGCTGATCGGCCTGACGCTGCTGGCCCTGCACATCGCGGGCATCGGCAACGGGCGGCGCTACGGCCGCGGCCACCGGAGCTGACGTGACCGCGCCCGCCCTCGGGCGGGCGACTCCGACCACTCGACCCACCAGGAGGCAACGATGACCTCGCTCACCCACCTGCACGCCGACACCTCGACCGTGACGGCGGCCGCCGACGCGTCCGCCGCCCCCGCCTGGCTCCACATCGCCGTGATGGCGGTCGCCGCGTTCGTCCTCGTGTACAGCCTGGCCAGGCACAACAGCTGAGGACCCGTCAGTCCGGCGTCACTGGCGTGGCACGGCCGACGGAACGCCGCCACGGTGAGGCTGCGGACCATGACGACGTCGGAGCCAGGAGACCAGCACCAGCCCGTCGAGTCGGCCGGCGCCCCCCGAATGGCGCATGGCCGTCGAGCCCCCTGCACCGCGCCCGGACGTCCGGCCCGCCCGGGAGGACGGGACAGGCCGGGCAGGACGACGACGCGGAACACTCCGCCGACCGCCCGGAAGGCGGCCCGCTCCGTGCGGGAGCCCTCTCGGCGATCGCGTCGCCGAGGCCCTCGCCCGCGAGGAGTGGGACGCGGCGACGCCGTCTCCGGTGGACGCCCGGGGCCGTGGCGGCGCACACGAGGGCGCGTCCGACGAGCCCGCCGAAGTCGCCGAGCCGTGGCGGCGCGCGTCCGTCATCGCCCGTGGGCCGCGGGGGCCGGGCTGCCACGTGGACGAGACGCACCTGCCCGGGCTGGATATGGCCGGCCGGGTCGACGGGCCGCCCGCCGAGCCGGAACGCCGGGGCGAACGGGCCCGGCCCGGCCGTTGAAAACCGGCGACGCGGGGCAGACGGCTTCCATGATCACATGTGACCGGGCCGTCGACGGCCGTGAGAGCCGACCATGAGCACCCCCACCAAGCGCGTCGGGCGGGCTCCGCGCAGGTCCGCCATGAACTCCCGCACGATGCGCGTCGGGCGGGCTCCGCGCAGGTCCGCCTTCAGCATGCGGCAGCTGATCCTCTTCTTCGGGCTCCTCGCCATCGTCCTGAGCGCCACCGGGCTCGCCCTGCGGCTGATCGCCCGCGCGGCCCAGCAGCATCCCGCCACCGCCGTGGCCGCGGCGGCCGGACTCGTCCTGACGGTGGCCCTGCTCCGGCGGGCCCGCCGGAGCAGGGCCCGTCGCGGGCAGGCCCGTGGCGTCCCCGCACCGCGCGGGGGGATCCGCCCGGGCCCCGGCCGTCGCGTCCTCCGGAGGCCCGACCCCGTGCCGGTCGCCGCCGACCCCGTCCTCCCGGCGGACGAGGCGTACACCAGGGAACTCCCCTTGGAGGAGCCGTACACGGAGGAACTTCCCGCAGCGGAGCCGTACATTTCGGAACGCCCGGGCGGCCGGCCGGGCACGCCGGAGTTCCCGGTGGAGGAGCCGGACGCGGCCGGACTGCCTCACGCCGACGGGGAGATACCCGCGGCGGAGGAGACTCCGCCCGCCCTCGCGGCGGACGACTACGCCGCCATGGACCCCGACACCTTCGAGCAGGCCGTCGCCGCGCTCTGCGCCCGCGACGGCTGCCGGGACGTCGAGGTCGTCGGCGGCGCCGGAGACCTCGGCGCCGACGTGATCGCCACGGCCCCCGACGGACGGCGGGTCGTCATCCAGTGCAAGCGCTACGGGCCGATCAACAAGGTCGGCTCCCAGGACGTCCAGCGGTTCGGCGGCACCTGTTTCGCCGTGCACGGCGCGGCCGTCGCCGCCGTCGTCACCACGGGCGGGTTCACCCAGCCAGCCGCCGAGTACGCCGAACAGTGCGGCATCCTCTGCTTCGACCACGAGGACCTGGCCGCCTGGAGCGAGGGAAGCGGCCCCGCGCCGTGGGAGACGGCCGTACAGCCGGAGGCGCCGTGCTGACCCGCGCCGACACGGGGTTCCCGGCTCGGACCCGTCGGACCACGATGTTCGAGACGGTGGGGCAGACTGGACGCAACGACGACAAGGGCTCCCCGCGACGAGGAGCGAAGGCCGGACGCGCCGACGTGCCGACACCGGTGGCCACGAACGCGAGCACGACGAGGTGGGCGACGTGACGGGGACGAGCGGCGAGGACGACGAGGACCGTGGCCGGGAGGACCTGCTCCGCGGTCTGAGCGTGGACGACACCCGGCCCGAGCAGCCCGTGCTGCTCAGCGCCGCCGGCGACCCGATCCGCACCTGGCAGGAGAACTACCCCTACGACCGCAAGGTACGGCGGGGCGAGTACGAGCGGACCAAGCGGATCCTCCAGATCGAGATGCTCAAGCTCCAGCGCTGGGCCAAGGACACCGGCGCGCGCCTGGTCGTCGTGTGCGAGGGCCGGGACGCCGCCGGGAAGGGCGGCACGATCCAGCGGTTCACCGAGCGGCTCAACCCCCGCGGCGCCCGGATCGTCGCCCTGGACAAGCCCACCGAGCGAGAGGCCGGGCAGTGGTACTTCCAGCGCTACATCGCCCACCTCCCCGGCCCCGGTGAGATCGTGTTCTTCGACCGCTCCTGGTACAACCGGGCGGGCGTCGAGCGGGTCATGGGCTTCTGTACGGACGAGGAGTACGAGCTGTTCCTCCGCCAGTGCCCCCAGTTCGAGCGCATGCTGGTCGAGGACGGCATCCACCTGCTGAAGTTCTGGTTCTCGGTCTCGCGCTCCGAGCAGCGGACCCGCTTCGCGATCCGCCAGGTGGACCCGGTGCGGCAGTGGAAGCTCTCGCCCACGGACCTGGACTCGCTCGACCGCTGGGACGACTACACCGCCGCCAAGGTCGCCATGTTCAGGGCGACGGACACCGTTCACGCGCCCTGGACGGTGGTCAAGAGCAACGACAAGCGGCGGGGGCGCCTGGAGGCGATGCGCAGCCTGCTGCGGCGCATCGACTACGCGAGCAAGGACCACGAGGCCGTGGGTGAGCCCGACCCGCTCATCGTCGGCGCGGCGGACACCCTCCTGGAGGCCGGTGAGGAGACTTCGGCTCTCTCGCCCACACCTCTCGCCCCCGGGCGCAAGGGCCCGGGAGATCACCCCGGGACCGGTGACGACCGGCCCTGACCGGCCCCGATTGCTCCGGCGCCCACCGACCGAGCGGAATCCCGGTGCCGCGCGGGACGGGTACGCGCCGTGAACTGCCGCAGCCGACTGCCGCCTCGGCCGGGTCCGGAGTCCTACCGTCGGTCCCGGCGGACAGCTCCGGAACGGCCGGGGCTGCGCCTTTCGCACCGGGAGTGCCCATGAAGAAGAACCGGCTGGCAGCGGGCGGCGCGGCGGTGGTGATCGCCGCCGGCATCGCCGTCGGCGCGGCGGCGGCGCCGGCGAGCGCCGCCTCGGCCGAGCGGATCGGCTCCGTGCAGGAGCTGCACACCCACCTGGCGAAGGCGGTGGAGCTGGAGGCTGCCCAGGCGGGCACGCTCGGCGACCCGGTCGGCCAGAAGGTCACCGAGTCGGTCGAGAGCTGACGGCGGTGGGCACCGTGGGAACCGCGCCGCGCGACGGCCGGCCCGCCGGAGCGGAGCCCGGCCGGGAGGAAGGGCCGGAGCGGGCCCCCCTCACCTGGTGTCCGAGCGGGGCCGCGGACCGGCCCGAGTCACAGGTGCTCGGGGTGCGTTCCGGCGAGGACGGGCAGGTCGTGTACCTGGAGCGGCCGATCCCGGCCGCCGAGGCGCTGGGCGCCGTTCCGGCGGGCATCGAGCCGACCCGGGTGCTGAGGTTCGCCTCGCACTGCGTGTCCGCGTGCGCGCACCGCCGGGGCAACGACTGCACGCTCGTGGAGCGCGTACGGACGCTGCCGGCGGCCCGCGAGGAGCGGTCGGTCCCCCGGTGCCACCTGCGCGGCCGGTGCCAGTGGTGGCAGCAGACGGGGGTGTCGGCCTGCCACCGCTGTCCGGCCGTGACCACCGCCACCTTCCGCGAGGACGCCCTCGCGACGCTGGTCGCGGACCCCGCCACCACTCCGGAACAGCTCACCGCGTGGATCGCGGCCTCCCCTGACGGCCCCGCGTCCGACGGGCCGGACGGCGCGGGACGGGCGTCTGACCGGGACCGCTGAACGGCGCCCCGCCCCCCCTCGATCCGAGGACACGGACGACCGCACCACCACCGCACCCACGAACGGCCGGTGCGTCCGGGAAGAGCCTCTTCCCGGACGCACCGGCCGTTTCCGTGAGCCTGCCGTGCTGGGGTGTGCCGTGCCGTGCTGTTCCGGCACGGCGGGCGGCGCACCGCGCCGCTCCCCGGCCGACGGGCGACGGTCGGGCGCCCGGACCACCTGTCACGGACCACGGACAGGGCCCCGGGGCCCCCGGCACCCGGCGGTCCGCCGCGCACAGCGAGGGCCCCGCGCCACGGCGCGGGGCCCTCGCTGTGCGCGTGGGGCCGCGTCACCCCGGGGGGCCCGGGTCGGCATCGGCCAGCGCCAGGGCCGCATGGTGTCCCTCCGGAGCGAGGACGTCGCTGAGCGTCCAGCCCGGTGGAGCGGTCGGGATCGCGCCGGCGCCCACGTAATCACCCGCCGGATCCGCGGAGAGGCCGACGCCGGTCCCCTTCAGATAGGCCTCCTTGCGGGTCCAGACCCGGGTGAAGGCCAGCGGTCGCTCGGCGGCCGGCAAAACGGCGAGTTCGGCCGCCTCCCGGGGGTGCAGCACGTCGGCGGTCTCGGCGATCGCCGCCGCGTCGGGGACCGGCTCCACGTCCACGCCCACCGGGGTCGACGCGAAGGCGAGCAGGCTCAGACCCGAGCAGTGCGACAGGGAGAAGTGCAGGGCGCCGCCGGGCAGCACGGGCCGCCCGTGCGGTTCGTCGCAGTGCGCGCACGGGGCGCGCTCCACGACCACCTCCCGGGCGGCCAGGCCCAGGTACGCGCCGAGCAGCCGGCGCAGCGCGACGTGCGCGCAGACGTATCCGTCCCGGTCGGCGGACCGTACGAACTCGGCGGCGCGGGCGAGCTCCACGGAGTCCAGCGTGCCGGGGGCGTGCCGGGCGGCGTGGGCCCGGTACTCGGTGGTGTCCACCAGCCACAGCCCCGGCCCCGCCGGGGTGAGGGCGGCGGTGGCGGGGCCCGCGCCGGACAGCCGGCGGGGGACCAGCAGCCGTCCGGTGGTGAGTGCGGCCATATCGGATGCCTCCAGTTCGGGTGGGCGGGTCACACGGGCGCGGAGAGCGCGCCCCCGGCGGTCGGGTCGGGCCGCTGCCGCAGCGCGAGGAACGCCGCGACCGGGGACACGGCGGCGATCGCCCCGCACAGCAACCACGTCTGCTGCACGCCGAGCAGCAGCGAGAGCGAGCTGAACACGGCGATCGACAGCGGGGCGGTGCCGATCCCGGCGAGGGCGAGCGTGGACATCGCCGCTCCCATGCGGTCGGCGGGAGCCGCCTCCTGGTAGAGCGTCACGATCGCCGGACCGTTGAGCCCGGACAGCAGGCCGACCGCCGCGGCCACCGCCGTCAACGACAGCGGCGTGGCCATCAGCGCCATCACCGTGATCCCCACGGCCAGGCCGGCACCGGTCACGACCAGCCGGACGAAGACCGGGATGCGGTGCGCGAAGGCCGCCCCGAGCGCGCTGGAGCCGAGCGCGCCGACGCTGAAGGCCGCCAGCACCATGGCCACCGCCCCGACACCCCAGCCGCGCTGGTGCACGAGCAGCGGCAGCGCGACCTCGGCGGGCCAGCTGAACGCCATGTCCAGGCAGAGGGAGGCGACGAACATCCAGCGCAGCCGCGGATGCCGGGCCAGGAGACGGAACCCGTCGCCGGACCTGCGCACCAGCGACGGCCCGCCCTTTCGGCGGTCGGGCCGGGTGAAGCCGTGGGTGACGTACAGCAGGCAGCCGAGCCAGACGACACCGGTGACGGCGGCCGCCACGAGGGCCACCCACAGCTCGCCGACGGTGATCAGCCAGGCGCCGGCCGGAGCGCCGAGGATGGGGGCGACGCGCAGCACCATCGCGTACGCGGAGTTGGCGCGCGCGAGCTGACCGCCGGCGGCGAAGCGCGGCAGCAGCATCCCGGACGCGGGCCCGGCCAGTCCGAGCAGCATCCCTTCCACCAGGGCGATCGCGACCATGGGCCACAACTGGTGGGTGGTGGCGGTGACCACGGCGCCGAACGCGAGCAGGGCCGCGCGTGCGCTGGTGGTCCGCAGCAGGACGAACCGTGGCCCCAGGGTGTCGGCCACCGCTCCGCCGAAGACGAGCATGAGGGCGCGGGGCACGGTCGCCGCCAGCATCAGCAGTGTGACCGCCCGGGTGCCGCCGATCTGCACGGCCGTCCAGTTCATCGCGATCAGCAGGCCGAAGCTGCCCAGCTGCACCGCCGCCTGGCCGCCGACGAGCGCGCCCACCCTGCCCCAGGGGACGGCGGCCGTCGGCCCCGGGACCGGGGGGACGGTCGCGGCGGAGGAAGTGGGCGGTGGCGAGGTCGTGGTCATGAAGAGGTCCTTCGGGTGGCGGATGGCTGGGGGAAGGCGGCGGTGACGGCTCGTACGCCCGCCCGCTCGGCGGCGTGGGCCAGGGCGGCCGGACCGGCCGGAGCGCCGACCACGCGGAGCTCCAGGCGGCCGCCCAGGTGCGCCCGGCCCGTGCGGGCGAGCCGCCGGGCCACGGCTTCTCCGGCCGCCCGGGCCGCGACGGCCGGGGCGCCGGGGGCCACCGATATCCCGGGCAGGGAACGGTCCGGCAGGAACCTGGCCCGGACGGCGAAGCCGGGCCCCGCACGACCGGGCGGCGCCGCCGCCCCGCCGCGGCGGCCGGGCGGCCCGCCGACGCGCCGCCGGCCGGCGTGGCCGCGGTGCTCCGTCCGCCGAGCCGCCGTGCCGCCGGGCCTCGGCCGGTGGCACGTCTTGCTCAAGCGTCCGGCCCCGGGCACCCGCCGTCCCGGGCGGGCGCCGCCCCGGAGGGCGCCGGCCGTCGGCGCCGCACGGTGGGCCACCCCGGCTGGCGGGGCCTGCTCGGACCGGTCCGGGCCGCGCCCGGCGGCGGCCGCCGCCGGAGCCGTACGGGCCGAGCCACCGGACCGGCTCGGGGCCGGCGCGCCGGGCTGCTTGTCGGGCGGTCCCTGGAGCTGCGTGCCGGGTGGCGTCCCGGGCTGCGCGGGGGCCCGCACGGGCCCCATGCCGGACATGCTCTGGCGCTGCCTGCCGGGCTGCGTCTCTGGCTGCGTCTCGCCCGGCGCGCCCGGCAGCGTGCCGGGCCGTCCCGGGGTCCGCCCGCCGGGCCTCCGGTCAGGCTGCCTGCCGGGCTGCGTCTCTGGCTGCGTCTCGGGCGGCGCGCCCGGCAGCGTGCCGGGCCGTCCCGGGGTCCGCCCGCCGGGCCTCCGGTC
>NZ_JBFASK010000029.1:74305-89632 GCF_040677675.1 Streptomyces sp. NPDC053755
CGGTCAGGCTGCTCGCCGGGCTGAGGATCGGGCGGTCCGGGGATCCGCCCGCCGGGCTCCGTCTCCGGCAGGGCGGGGAGCTGCTGGTCGGGCAGGCTCCGGGGCCGCGCGCCGGGTGGCCCGGGGGGCAGGGGAGCGGGCCGCTCGCCGCGTCGGGAGCGGGCGCGGGGGGACGGCCCGGGAGGGCGGTGGGTGCCGGGCCGGGTCATGGCCGGGGCCCGGCCGGGACCGCGGGTGGCGCGGCGAGGGCGGCGGCCGCGGGCGGCCAGAGGTCGGCGCGGCTCAGGGCCGACGGGCTGTACTGCCCCAGGGCGCTGACCAGCAGCCGGAGTTCCAGCGCGAGAGCCTCGGCCAGCCGTTCCAGACCGTGCTCCTGATCCTCGTCCACGGCGAGCAGTGCCGCCCGGCCGAGACCCACGGCGGTGGCGCCGAGGGCGAGCGCGCGGACCGCCCTCCCGCCCTCCCACATCCGGCCGGAGGCCAGCAGGCTCGCCCCCTCGGGGCGGTCGACGAGCCCCAGGCAGGTGGCCAGCGGCAGCCCGACCCCCTCCAGGAACACTCGTGGCGCCCACCCGGTGCCGCCCTCCGCGCCGTCCACCGTGACCGCGTCGGCCCCGGCGGCCCACGCCGTGGAGGTGGCGGTGGCGATGTCGCGGCCCGGGTGGAACTTCACCCACGTGCGGGCGAGGGGGAAGTTGTTCCGCATGAAGCGCAGCTGCTGGCGGACGATTTCCTCCGTGAAGGTGCCCGGGGTCGCGCAGCGCAGCCGCACGCCGTCCGGACCCAGCTCCTCGCCCAGGGCGAACCTCCCGGCGGCGGCCAGCCGTCCGGCCTCCGCCGGGCCGACCACGGTCATGCCGCCCAGGCCCGGCTTGGCGCCCTGGCCGATCTTCAGCTCGAAGCCGAGCCTGCCCGAGTCGCGCAGGGCCCGCGAGGCCGGGTCGCTGTAGAGGAGGTTCCACACCTCGGAGTCGGCGTCCTCGGTGGACTGCTGCACCACCACGCCGCCGCGACCGTCGGCCGCGGCCTCCGTGTACGCCTCGACCCGGGCCAGCAGGACCGAGCGGTAGCCGTGCACCGGCACCATGTTCTCGCCGACGACCATCGGGATGCCGAGCCGGCCCGCCTGGCGGGCCGCCGCCACCGCCAGATCGCCGCTGCCGGCCCGCGTCGAGCCGAACGCGGAGAGATAGAGGGGGAGTTCGCAGGCGAAGCCGCCTATGCGGGTACGCAGGTCCACGTCACCGTGGCCGGGCTCCCGGCCGAGTTCGATCAGCTTCTCGAGCCGTCGCGGCATGAACACCGGTGGCGCCAGCCGCAGCGCGTCCAGCTCGTCGGTCCCGGCGGCACCAGCGGCCCCGGGGGCGGTGGCGGAGCCGTCGGGGCGGGCGCCGAACAGCCCCGCCCCGTACTCCGCGGCCGGCGGGAAGACCTCCGCCGCACCCCGCCGCGCCCGTGCCCGTACCGACTCCTCGGGGAAGCCGCCCGCCGTCAGAGAGGTGGTGCTCACGGCGCGATCACCCCCGGCAGCTTCGGGTAGGCGCTGACCTGCCAGAGGGCGTCCAGGCCGGTCAGGAAGCGGACCAGGCGCTGCAGTCCCATGCCGAAGCCGGCGCTGGGGGAGAGGCCCTCGCGGGCCAGGTCCAGGTACCAGGCGTACTTCGCCGGGTTCTCGCCGCTCTCCCGCATCCGGGTCACGATCGTCGGGTAGTCGGCCTCCCGCTCGCTGCCGCTCACCAGCTCACCGAATCCGCCGTGCGCGATGAGATCGAAGTTGCGCAGCACACCGGGGCGTTCGGGGTCCTCGCGGTCGTAGAACCCGCGTGAGCCCTTCGGGTAGTCGTTGACGAAGAAGGGGCAGCCCGCGTCCTGGGACAGGATCCGCTCGGCCTCCCAGTCGATCTCCCCGTCCGGGCTCTGGGCGTGGCCCAGCGCGGCCAGTCGTGCGACCGCCTCCCCGTGCGTGCACGCCTCGAACTTCCCGGCCCGCAGCTCGGCGAACTCCCCTTCCTCCCGGCCCAGTTCACGCAGCACGTCGGGCACGGCCGTCCACACGTGCTCCACCACGCGGGTCAGCAGCCCGGCGGCGATCTCCTGCGCCTCCTCCCGGCTCGCCCCGGCCATCTCCACGTCGATCTGGTGGAACTCCACCAGGTGCCGGCCGGTGCTCGCGGTCTCGGGCGGCTCCACCCGCACGTTCGGGGCGATGTAGAACAGTCGCGGAAAGCCTCGCAACGACGCCTGCTTGTACAGGATCGCGCTGGTCATCAGCTTGTAGGGGCGGCCGTAGTAGTCCACGTCGAGAGCCTTGGCACCCCGGCCGCCGGGGTCGGTGACCGGGCCGATCAGCGGGGGAAGAAGCTCCGTGAACCCCTCGCCGCGCAGGAACTCCCGCGCCGCGTGGAGCGCTTCCTGCTGGACCAGCATCGCGGACCGCAGGCGCGGCGACGCCAGGTGCTCGCCGAGGGAGGGAGGAGCCGGAGCGGGGGTGGGGGCGAATTCCATGTCGTCTACTCCAGACGGTCGGGAGGGTGGGGCGGCGTCGGGCACGGTGGCGCCACGGCAGGCGGGCTCGGGAGCGGGCGGTTCAGTCGGGGACGGGGGTGTCGTAGCGGGCCGCGACGCCGTGCAGCGCGGTCAGCAGCCCGTCGGAGGTCAGGGGGGTCCGGCCCCCCGGGGCCGCGTACGGCGCCACCGGCATCGCCCCGGTCTCCGCCCAGCGCAGCCGCCCTCCGGCGTCGACGAAGCTGCGGGAGCGGCCCGCGTTGTCGGGGTGCAGGCAGTACGGCACGTCCAGCACGCCCCGGGCGAAGGCGGCGCGCAGGGCCCGCCCGAGGTCGGTGCCGAGTTCGAGGACGGCGTCGACGAAGGCCCGTGCCTCGCGGTACACCTCGCTGTCCGCTCCGGCGGCCGCATCGGCCGTCTCGGTCGCGCCGAGCCGGGCGCGGGCGGCCGCGTCCGCGCTCGCCGCCGCCGTCTCCAGCGCGCGGACGTTCTCCCCCACGGTCGGGATCCGGTGCGCCTCGGCCGCCGTCTTGACGATCAGCCGCTGCGCCCCGGCGTGGACCGCGAGCCGGGCGGAGTCCTCGAGGAGCCGGGTCGCGCCGGCCGCGGTGCGCGGGAACACTCCCATGTACGTGTAGAGCACGACGTGCCGGTCGGTGTCCGGCGGCAGCAGTTCGGAGGCCAGCCGGTTGAGGGCCCGTACGGCCTCGGCGTCCTGTGCGGCGTCCGTCTGCTGGGCGTAGCCGAGCGAGACGCTGCGGATGCCGTGCCGGGTGAAGAACAGCCCCTCCAGCACGCTGAGCGCCACCAGGAGCCCCGGCGGGCAGAGCTGTCCGAGCATGCAGCCGCCGAAGCTCTCCACGTGCGGCGTGCGGGGCGCGGGCACCAGGGCCGCGAGGAGTTCGCAGGCCCGTGCCCAGTTGTCCACCGACTCGGAGAGCGGGGTACGGCCGTAGGGCAGGCAGTAGGAGACGGGACCGCCCTCGGTGGCGTCCAGGCCGACGGCGGCGAGGGCGCGGACGATGGCCTCCGGCCGGGAGGAGCCGTGGCGCACCTGCACCGGGAAGCCGGGGCCGAGGATGCCGTCGAGCATGGCGCGGGTCCGCTCGGCGGGGTGGGCGGCGATCGGGTAGCCGTTGAGCGGGACCCCCTCCGTGAGGGCCGCGCGGGCCGCCGCGTGGTCGCCGACGCGCGTGTAGCTGTCGATGGTGAGGGTGCCGACGGTGACCGCCGCCGCGGCCCGGGTGCCGGCCAGGCCGGCCCGCATCCGGCCCGGGTCGGCGAACCCCATCCGGGGCTGGACCACGAGCCGGCCGGCGGCCGCGGCCCTGGCGACGAACCCGCCGAAGGAGAGCGGGCCGGGCCGGTCGGTGGGAGGGGACGTGTCGACGGGGCGGCGGCCGCCTGCCCTGCGGCCCTCCGGCGCCGCGAGGAGCACCCCTGGCGTACTCATGCCAGGCTCCGCGCCGCCGCCGCCGGCACGCGCCCGGCCGACACGGAACCGGCGGACAGAACGCGGCCGGTCACGGGGCCGGCCGGGGCGACCCCGGCGGATACGGGGCCGCCGGACACGGAACCGGCCGGCACGCGCGCGCCGGGGACGAGCGCGGCGGCGAAGGCGCGCAGAGCCCCGACGTCTCCGTCGTCGAACACGGCGGTGCAGCCGGCCGCCAGGAGCGTGTCGCGCCGGGCCGGGTCGGCCTGGCCGGCGACGCCCAGCTTGCCTCCGACGGCCACCGGGACCTGAACTCCGGCGGCGCGCAGGGCGCGGACGGCGGACAGGCCGTCGCGGTAGCCGTGGCCGTTGACGCTGCTGATGACGACCAGCTCGGGCCCGGGCTGGGCACAGGCCGCCACGAGCAGGTCGTCGGGGACGCAGGGGCCCAGGCCGGTGACCCGATGGCCCTGCTCCTCCAAGAACAGCCGCAGGTAGACGAGATTCCAGGTATGGGAATCCGACGCCGTACCGGTCAGCAGTACCTTCAAACTCCGTCGTCGCATGCTCACAATATAGGAACGGAAAAGGGCGGGAAGGGGAAGTTGCGGCGGCAGAAAGGGCGGAGCGAAAAGGGTCGGGAAAACGCCGAGAGCCGCGGTCCGGAATTCTCCGGCCCGCGGCTCTGGGTCGTGGTCGCTTTCGTCGTGGTCATTTTCGCTTTCGCGCCCGCGATTGCGCGTTCCGCGTTCGCGGGTGAAAGCCGTGCCCGGGTGGGCGCGGGAGGATCAGGCGTACTGGGCGAGCAGGCTCTTGGGCCGGATGTCGGTCCAGTTCGCCTCGACGTACGCCAGCGCCTCGTCCCGCGGTCCGGCCCCCCACGCACTGTCCCAGCCCGCGGGGATCTCGATGAACGCCGGCCACAGCGCGTGCTGTCCCTCGGCGTTGACCACCACGTGGAAGCTGCCCTCGGTGTCGTCGAACGGGTTCGTCATGACAGACTCCTCAATTTCTCGGAAAGGATACGGCCGATCACTGCAAGGGGCTCGGGTTCGCCCATCCTGGTGTGGATGACACCGATGGTGTGTTTCTCCACGGCTCCCTCCACATAAGGGAGCCAGGCCGTGCAGAGACTGTTCTCCGGGGTGCCTTCTGTCTGCGCCGCGAAGAAGAGCATGTCCGCCTTCACCGGCCGCGGCGCATAGAGGTTCATGATTTCGGCGTGATCGATGGAAGCGCCGATCACCGAGCGGATCTCACCGTCGGAGAAACCCCCCAGGACGGGATCGGTCTCCCGGACGAGTCCGATCAGCCCTTCCACGTCGAACGGGGCGTCCTCGGGTTCGTCGGTGGCGTCGCCGACCAGCATCTCCCGCTTCTGCGCGGGGCTCATCCGGCGGCGCTCCGGCTCCGTGGGCAGCAGGTGGACGTCCATCATCGCCAGCAGCTCGGTCCGCTCGCCCTGTTCGGCCAGCCGCACCGCGAGGGCGTGCGCGACGGTTCCGCCGAACGACCAGCCGAGGAAGCGGTACGGGCCGTGCGGCTGGACGCGCCGGATGTGCTCCAGATAGTCCTCGACCATCTCCTCCACCGACCCGGGACTGTGCCCCAGCTCGGAGAGGGCACGCGCCTGGATGGCGTACAGCGGCTGGTCCGGACCCAGGTGCCGGGCCAGACCCACGTACGACCACCCCACGCCCGTGCCCGGGTGGAGGGCGAACAGCGGCCTGCGGGTACCTCCCGGCTGGAGCGGCAGCAGCACTCCCATCGGATCGAAGCCCGACGGCTCGTCGGCGAGCAGCCCGGCCGGCGTCGGTGTCCGGAAGAGGTCCCGTACACCCAGCTCCAGGCCCAGCGCCGTGCGCATCCGGCTCACCAGCCGGACGCCGAGCAGCGAATGCCCGCCCAGTGTGAAGAAGTTGTCGTCGATCCCCACGCCCCGGACGCCGAGCACGTCCTCGAAGAGGCCGCACAGCACCTCCTCGCGCGGAGTCCGCGGCGGGCGCCCGGAAGGGGCCGGTGCCGGCGCGGGCGCCGGCAGCGCCTTCCGGTCCGGCTTGCCGTTCACGGTCAGCGGGATCTCGTCGAGCAGGACCGCCGCGGCGGGCACCATGTGCTCCGGCAGTTCACCGGCCGCCCAGCGCAGCAGCTCCTCGCCGCTCAGCCGGTGCCCCGCGCGCGGCACCGCGTACGCCACCAGCCGCTTCCCGCCCGGCCCGTCGTCGAAGACGACCACCGCGACCCGCCCGACGCCCGGATGCCGGGCCAGGGTCTCCTCGATCTCCCCGGGCTCGATCCGGAAGCCGCGCAGCTTGATCTGACCGTCCGCCCGGCCCACGAAGCGCAGTTCGCCGTCGGCCGTCCAGTGGACCAGGTCGCCGGTGCGGTACATGCGGCTGCCGTCCGCGGCGAAGGGGTCGGCGACGAACCGCTCCGCGGTCAGCCCCGGCCGCCCCAGGTAACCCCGCGCCACCTGCGTGCCCGCGAGGTACATCTCACCGGCGACCCCCACCGGCACGGGCCGCAGACGCTCGTCCAGGACGTGCACCCGCGTGTTGTCCAGCGCGGCGCCCAGGAACACCCCCGGCAGGGTGCGGCAGCCGGTGTCCAGGCGCTGGTGGTGCGAGGCGAACGTCGTCTCGGTCGGCCCGTAGCTGTGCACCAGCACCGTGTCCGGGCAGTGGTCCAGGACCCTCTGGAGGGCGGCCGGGGAGGCCACGTCCCCGCCGGTCCACACCTCGTCCAGCAGCTTGAGGGTGTCGAGCCCCTCGTCCGCCATGATGTGGAACAGACCCATCGTGAAGTAGGCCGCGGTCACCCCGTGAGCGCGGATCGCGTGGTCGAGTTCGGCCAGATCCGTTCCGGAACCGGGCGCGAAGACCAACTCGCCCCCGTTCAGCAGCGGCACCCACAGCTCGTACGTGGAGGCGTCGAAACCGATCGCCGAATGCACCAGCATGCGGCGGTGGTGGGGGTGGTTCCAGCACCGGTCGGTGACCAGCTCCACCACGTTGCGGTGGGTGACGCCGACGCCCTTCGGCCGGCCGGTCGAGCCCGAGGTGAACATCACGTACATCAAGGCGTCCTCGCCGACCACCACCCCCGGGTCGGTGCGCCGGCAGCCCGGCACCGGCGTGTCCGCCGACAGCACCCTTATCCCCGCGTCGAGTTGCCGCGCCACGGCGGCGGCGTCCGCGTACGCCTCCTGGGTGACGAGCACCCGTGCCCCCGTGTCCTCCATGATCATGGCGATCCGGGACTCCGGCAGCCGGGGATCCAGCGGGACGTACGCCGCCCCGCACTTCAGGACCGCCAGCGCCGCCACGAGCAGGTGCGGCGTGCGGTCGAGCAGCAGCCCGACCGCGCCGTGCGGCCGCGCCCCCGCCTCGATCAGCCGGTGCGCGAGGGCGTTCGCCCGGGCGTTCAGCTCGGCGAAGGTCAGCGTCTCGTCCTCGTACCGGACCGCCACCGCGCGCGGGGTGCGGCGCGCCTGCTCCGCGAACCGCTCGTGCACCAGGCCGGGCAGCACGCGGGGCACCGCCGTGTCGTTGTACCGCACGAGCAGCCGGTCCGCCTCCTCCGCCGACAGCAGCGGCACGTCACCGATCCGCGCCTCCGGGTCGGCGGCCACCACCCGCAGCAGTCGCGTCACGTGCGCCGCCAACTGGGCCGCCGTGCCCTCGTCGAAGAGGTCCCGGGCGTACTCCAGCGCCCCCGCCAGCCCGGCCGGGGCGCCGGCGGCGTCCCGGGTCTCCCGCAGCGCCAGGGTCAGGTCGAACTTCGTGAAGCCCGAGTCGGCGCCCAGCGCCGTGCCGGCCAGCGGCGAGTCCCGCGGGGCCGGACGCTCGGCCGGGTGCACCTGCACCATCACCTGCACCAGCGGGTGGTGGGCGGTGGACCGCACCGGGTTCAGCCGCTCCACGACCAGGTCGAAGGGGAGCTGCTGATGGGCGAAGGCCGCCAGATCGGCCTCTCTGACCCGCGTCAGCAGCTCGGCGAAGGACGGGTTTCCCGACGTGTCGGTGCGCAGGACCAGCGTGTTGACGAAGAAGCCGACCAGGTCGTCCAGCGATTGGTCGTCCCGGCCCGCGACCACCGTGCCCAGGGGCAGGTCGGTGCCCGCCCCGTGCCGGGTCAGCACCGCAGCGAACGCCGCCTGCACCACCATCAGCAGCGTCGCGCCGTGCTCAAGGGCCAGCGCCTCCAGCCGGGCATGGACGTCCGCGTCCACTCCCTGGACCGGCGCGGCGCCGCCCCGGTGCGTGGCCTCGGCCGGCCGCGTCCGGGCGGGCGTCAGCTCGAGGACGGGCGGGGCACCGGCCAGCCGGTCCCGCCAGAAGGCGGTCTGCTCCGCCGCCTCCGGGCCCGCCAGCATGTGCCGCTCCCACAGCGTGTAGTCCGCGTACTGCACCGGCAGCGGATCCCAGGAAGGCGCCGCTCCGCCGAGGCGGGCCGTGTAGGCGGCGGCGAGATCGCTCAGCAGCGGCCGCGCGGACCAGCCGTCGGCGGCGATGTGATGCACCAGCACCACCAGCACCTGCCCTGCCGGTCCGGACGCCGGCTCGCCGGCTCGCCCCGGCTCCGGGACGGTCTCGATCAGCCACGCGCGGAACGGGATCTCCCCGGCGAGGTCGAACACGTGCCCCGCCGCGGCGTCCACGGCGGCCGCCACCCCCTCCGGCCCCGTCCGCACCACCTGGAGGACCGGCCGGGCGCTCTCCCGTACCTCCTGGTGGGGCCGGCCCTCGACCGCCGGGTACACCGTGCGCAGCACCTCGTGGCGTTCCGCCGTGTCGGCGAGCGCCGCGGCCAGGACGTCCGGGTCCAGCGGCCGGTCCGGCCGCATCACGAACGGGATGTTGTACGACCGGCTCGGTCCCTCCAACTGGTCGACGAACCATAACCGGCGCTGCGCGTACGAGAGGGGGAGCCGCTCCGGCCTCTCCGCGCCCGGTACGGCCGTCAGCCGGGGCCGCCTCCCGGCTCCGTCGCCCGCCTCCGCACCCCGCACGCCCGGCCCGCCGTGCGCCGCGGCGGGGAGCCGGGCGGCCAGCCGGGCCGGAGTCGGGGCGAGGAACAGGTCCCGCAGCCGCAGATCCGCCCCGAGGACCGCCCGTACCCGGTTCATCAGCCGCACGCCCGCCATCGAATGACCGCCGACGGCGAAGAAGTTGTCGTCCGGGGCCACCTCCTCACGACCGGTGATCTCCGCGAAGATCCGGCACAGGGCGGCCACGGCCCCCGGATCGGCCGTCACCGCCCCGGCAGCGGCCTCGGCACCCTCGGGCGCCCCGGGTCCCGCCGTCCGCGCCGGACGGGCGGCCAGCGCCGCACGCTCGTCCTCGGACAGCAGGGGCAGCGAGCGCACCGGGGCGTCCTCGCCGTCCGCGAACCGGGCCAGGGCCCGGACGTACACGTCGAGCAGCAACCGCGCCGTGGACTCGTCGAACAGGTCCTCGGCATAGGTCCACCACAGCTCCAGACCGCCGTGGCCGGGACGGGCCACGACGGTGACCGCGAGATCGAACTTGGCGGCGTCGAGTCCGGTCTCCTCGAACCGGCCGCTGAGCGTGTCGCCGATGCGTACCGCCAGCGGGTCCGTCCCGGCCTCGTCCTCCCGCACCGCGAGGGTCACCTGGAACAGAGGATTGGCGCCGGGCGCCCGGCGGGGGTTGAGCAGTTCCACCAGCCGGTCGAAGGGCAGCTCCTGGTGCGCGTACGCGCCCAGCGCGGCCTCCCTCGCCCGGGCGACCAGCTCGGCAGGACCCGCCTCCCCCGACACGTCGGTGCGCAGCACGAGGCTGTTCACGAAGAAGCCGACCAGATCGTCGAGGGCCTCGTCGGCGCGGCCGGCCACCGGTGTGCCGATCGCCACGTCGGGGCCGGCGCCACAGGCGTCCAGGGCCGTGGCCAGGGCCGCTTGCGCCACCATCAGCAGACTGGCGTCCGCTCCCGCGGCCCGCGCCGCGAGCCGCGCGTGCGTCTCCCCGTTCAGTACGGCGGTCAGGGTGCCGGCCCGGCCGGTCGGGGAGGCCGGCCGAGGCCGGTCGGCCGGCAGGTCGATCAGCGGCGGCAGACCGGCGAGCGCGTCCCGCCAGTAGGCGGCGAGCGCCGTGTCGTTCTCCAGCAGCTCCTGCTGCCACAGGGTGTAGTCGGCGTACTGCACCGGCAGCGGCTCCCAGCCGGGCTCCCGCCCGGCGAGCCGCGCGTCGTAGGCGGCGCCGAGGTCGCGCAGCAGCGGGCCCACCGACCAGCCGTCGGTGGCGATGTGATGGGTGAGCAGGACCAGCGCGCCGCTCCCGTCGCCCGGCAGGAACAGTGCCGCGCGCAGCGGGAGTTCGGTCTCCAGGTCGAACGAGCCGGAGGTGAACCGGGCGATCTCGACGGCCAGCTCGCCGGGCGCGCAGGAGCGCACCGCGAACTCCGGGCGCGGCCGGTCCAGCACGTGCTGGCGCGGCTCGCCCGCCTCGTCCGCGGGGTAGAGGGTGCGCAGCACCTCGTGGCGCGCCACCACGTCGCGCAGGGCGGTCTCCAGCGCCTCCGGGTCCGGGACGGACTCCAGGCGGATCACCAGCGGAAGGTTGTAGGTCGGGGCCGGGCCCTCCAGGCGGTGGAGGAACCAGAGCCGGCGCTGGGCGAACGACAGGGGCACCCGCTCCTCGGGCGCCGCTCCGAGGACGGTGACATCCACGGTCGCCCCGGCGGACAGGGCCGGCAGCAGTTCGCGGACCTCCGGCGCACCGGCGGCCTCGCTCGCACCCGTGCGCAGGGCCGCCAGCAGGGCGACCGCCCGGCCGATCCCCGGCCCGTCCTCGCCGCCTTCCCCTCCGCAGGCGTCCGTCGGCCCCTGTGCCCGGTCGGCGCGCAGGGCCACCGCCAGGGCGAGCTGCCCGTACGTCATCCGGCGCTCACCGTGCACCAGCGCGACCCGCTCCGGTCCGGCGGCGACCTGCGCGTCGAACCGGTCCAGGGGGCCGGGCCCGGGGGCGGCAGAGGCGGGGGGAGCGGTCGAGGGCATCGCGTGGCCTCCAGGTGAGGGCTGAGGGGGACCGGGACCGGGTTCTCCTCCCGCTCCGCGCCACCACGCTACGAGCGCCGGAACCCCCTGGCGGGCAGTCCCCCCGGCAGCTCGCGACGACATCGCTGCCGCCCGGAACTGCCCCCCGCGGCCCGGAACCGCCGCGCCGGACGCGGACCGCGGGCGGGCCCGCAGGGCGTGGGAACGCACGCGTGTGGGCCCGCCCGAGGACGGGCGGGCCCACACGGCAACGCGACGGGAGACGGCCGCTCCGGCCGCGCGAACGGGCGCCATCCGAGGCGACCTCGCCGACGGGGACGGGCCTGCGCAGGAACGGTGGGAGCGGGGCCGGAGAATCATGGCGGCCCTCGGCGGCCCGCCCCCACCCCCGTCAGCGCTGGGGCACCCGCGTGCCCGCGTGGGTGCGGCGGCGGAGGGCGGGGACCGGCGGAGGCGTGGGGGCCGCGGCCAGAAGGGCCGCCAGAGCGGCCGGCGTGGGGTGCCTGAAGACGTCCCGCAGCGTCAGCTCGCGCCCCAGCTCCGTGCGCACCCGGTTCAGCAGGCGTACCGCCAGCAGCGAATGCCCGCCCGCACGGAAGAAGTTCGCGTCGGCGGTCACCTCCTTGCCGTCGAGGACCTCGCTGAACAGCTCCACCAGCCGGGGCAGCGGACCACCCGGCGCCGGCGGCGTGGGCGGGCGCTCCCCGCTGGCGGCGACGACGGGCACCGCGTACTCGGGCAGCCGGTCCGACGCCCAGGACTGGGCCTCGGCCTCCGTGACCGTGCCCGTCACCCGGGCCACGAGTCTGCCGTCGGCGAGGGCCACCCCGACATCCGTGACCTCCGGGTGGTCCCGCAGGACCTGCCGTACGTGTCCCAGGTCCACCCGGTAGCCCGCGACGGTGGCGTAGGGCCCGTCGCCCGGCCGGGCAGGCCCTTCGGGCAGGGTGCTCACGCGGGCCCCCGGATCCGCCGCGACGTGGGCCAGCGCGTCCTGGAGGAGACCGGCCAGACGTTCCGCTCCGGCCGCCCCGTACAGATCGGTGGCGTACTCCAGCACGCCGTCCAGCCCGCCGTGCTCCGCGCCGCCGGTCAGGGCGAACGTCAGGTCCGCCTTGGCGGTGTGCGCCCCGAAGGGCAGCGCCTCGCCGGCGAGCGGGTCGACCTCCGCGGCCGCCGGGCCCGCGCCGCCCGGCTCCTGATCCACCCGCAGCATCACCTGGACCAGCGGGTGGTGCGCGGACGACCGGTGCGGGTTGAGGTGCTCCACGACCAGGTCGAAGGGAACCTCCTGGTGCGCGTACGCCGCCAGGTCCGCGTCCCGGACCCGTACCAGCAGGTCAGCGAAGCAGGGGTCCCCCGAGGTGTCGGTCCGCAGGACCAGGGTGTTGACGAAGAACCCGACCGACGCGTCGAGCGCCTGGTCGTCCCGGCCCGCGACCACCGTGCCCACCGCCACGTCCGGTCCTGCCCCGCAGCGGGCGAGCACGGCCGCGAGCGCCGCGTGCACCACCATGAACAGGGTGCTCCCGGTCTCCCGGGCGATCCGCTCGAGCCCCGCCCGTACGGACGCCGGGACGGTGAACCCGGTGACCGCGCCCCGCCCGGAGGGCACCGGGGGCCGGTGCCGGTCGGTCGGCAGGTCGATCAGCGGCGGAAGGCCGGCCAGGGCGCGCTCCCAGAAGCCGAGCCGCCTCTGCGCGCCGGTGGAGAGGAGGTCCCGCTGCCAGAGGGTGAAGTCCGCGTACTGGACGGGCAGCGCGGCCCAGGAGGGAGCCGAGCCGGCGGCGCGCGCCACGTAGGCCGCGCCCAGATCGGCGAGGAGGCGGTCGGCCGACCAGCCGTCGGCGGCGATGTGGTGCAGCAGCAGCACCAGGGTCTGCCGTCCGGAACCGTCGGACGGCAGGAAGAGCCAGGCGCGGAACGGCAGGTCCCGTGCCAGGTCGAAGACGTGTCCCGCGGCCGCGTCCACGGCCGCCGCCGGGTCGGCGGGAAAGCCCAGTTCCAGCTGCGGGCGGGCCCCGTCGAGGACCACCTGGAACGGCTCACCGCCCTCCGCCCGGTACACCGTGCGCAGCACCTCGTGCCGCTCGGCGACGTCGGCGAGCGCGGCGGCGAGGGCGGCCGGGTCCAGCGGCCGCTCCAGCCGTCGAACCAGGGCGATGTTGTAGGCGGCGGAAGGCCCCTCCAGCTGATCGGTGAACCACAGGCGGCGCTGTGCGTACGACAGCGGGATCCGCTCGGGACGAGTGGCCGCCGGGCGGAGCGCCGGCCGCTCCGCGCCGGGCTCGGGACCGTCCGGCAGCCGTTCGTGCAGCGCCCGCGGTGTCGGGGCGAGGAACAGGTCCCGGACGCCGAGCGGCACGCCCAGCGCCTCCCGGACCCGGTTGACGAGTCTGCTGGCCAGCATCGAATGTCCGCCAAGGCGGAAGAAGTTGTCGGCCGGGCGCATCCCGGTCCGGCCCAGGACCTCCGCGAACAGACCGCGCAGCAGCTCCACCCGCGGGTGCTCCTGCCCCTCCTCCCGGCCCCCGGCCCGCTCCTCCTCACGGTCGCGTGCGGACGCGCCCGCGCTCCGGGCGGCGGCCCGCGCCGCCTCGGCGAGCCGATCCCGGCGGGCGGCGAACCCCGCCGCCTCCGTATCGCTGACCAGGCCCAGCGCGCTCAGGGGCCGGCCGGGGTCCTCGGCGAACGCGGCGAGGGAGCGGGCGTACACGTCCAGGAGCAGCCGGGCGGTGTCCTCCCGGAAGACGTCCTCGGCGTAGCCGAGCAGCAGCCGCACCCCGCCGTCGGACTCCGGCGCGCAGTGGAAGCTCAGGTCGAACTTGGCCGCTCCCAGGTCCACCGTGCCGGCCTCGGCGGTCAGCGGCCCGAGCCGGGCCCCGGCCCCGCCGTCGGTGGAACCCGGGGACCGGACCGTCAGCATCACCTGGAAGAAGGGGTGCTCGCCGAGGGCCCGGCCGGCCTCCCCGGCCAGCTGCTCCACGAGCACGTCGAACGGCAGGTCCTGGTGGTCGAAGGCGGCCAGGTCGGTGTCCCGTGTCCGGTCCACCAGGGCCGCCGCCGTCGGATCACCGGAGGTGTCGGCCCGCAGGACGAGGGAGTTCACGAAGCAGCCCACGAGCTCGTGCAGCGCCTCGTCGGAGCGGCCCGCGACCGGGGTGCCGACGGCCAGGTCCCGGCCCGCGCCGGTCGCCGAGAGGGCGGCGGCGAGGGCGGCCCGCGCCACCATGAACAGGCTCGCCCCGCGGTCCCGGGCGAGCGCGGCCAGTCCGTTCCACGTGCCGGGATCGAGCCGGGTGCCGAGGGTCTTGCCGCGTCCGGTGGGTTCGGCGGGCCGGGGCCGGTCGTAGGGCAGCGCCGTCCGCTCGGGCAGACCCGCCAGCGCGGTCCGCCAGTGGTCCAGGAGGCCCTTCGGATCGGAGAGGAGGTCGCGCTGCCACAGGGCGTAGTCCGTGTAGGCGAGGGGAAGCGGCTCCCAGACGGGGGCACGGCCGGCGAGACGGGCGGCGTAGGCCGTGTCCAGGTCGCGCAGGAGCGGCTCCAGGGACCATCCGTCGACGGCGATGTGATGGACGAGCAGCACCAGGGCGCAGCCGCCGTCCTCCGGCCGCCCGGACCCGGCGGTGAACAGACGGACCCGCAGCGGCACCCCGTCCGTCACGTCGAGCGGAGTACGTCCGAACTCCGCCACGCGGTCGTCCAGATCCGCGGCGTCCGCGCACCGGACCGTGTCCGGCGCGGCGGTGAAGGCCTCCGTCACCCGCTGGTAGGGCTCGCCGTCCACGTGCGGGTAGGCGGTGCGCAGCACCGCGTGCCGCGCGGCCAGGTCGGCCAGTGCCCCGGCCAGCGCCGTGGCGTCCGGCACCCCGTCCAGGCGCAGCACCACGGGCGCGTTGTACGTCGCCGAGGGGCCCTCGATCCTGGCGAGGAGCCACAGCGCACGCTGCGCCGCCGACAGGGGCGGCCGCTCCGGGCGTTCGGCCTCCGGCACCGCCCGTGGCGCGGGCCGGGCGACGGCTCCGGCACCCGCGCGGGCGGCCTCGGTGAGCCGCCGGTGCAGCGCGGCCGGGCTGGGGGCCAGGAAGAGGTCCCGGATGCCCAGCTCCACCCCGAGGGCGCTTCGGACCCGGTTGACGAGGCGGCCCGCGAGCATCGAATGCCCGCCGCTGCGGAAGAAGTTGTCGTCCGGCCCCACGTGCGGACGGCCGAGCACGTCGGCGAACAGGCCGCACAGGATCTCCTCCCGCGGACCGCGCACCTCGCCGCGGCCGGCGGCGCCCGCGGGCGCCGCCGCCGGCGGCGGCCCGGCGGGCGCCCGGGGCGGCGGGCCGGGGGGGGGCGGGGAGCCCGGGCTGGGGGGTGGGCC
>NZ_JBFASK010000030.1:0-82871 GCF_040677675.1 Streptomyces sp. NPDC053755
TCCCCTCGGGGAAGGCCCCGGGGGTCCCCTCGGGGAAGACCGCCCGGGACCTCCCCGGAACCCCCGGTCCCCCCCCCAAGGCCCGCCGCCCGCACCGCCTGGAGAACTCGCTGCCATGACGTCGTTGGAGCAAGGCCCCGGCCACGGGACCGGCACCATCCAGGAACTCCCCCTCCCGTCCCCGGACCCCGGCTCACCGGAGGAATGGGACGCGCTGGGCAAGGAGATCCGAGCCCTGTCGAACGGTGCGGTGGCCTCCATCGGCCCGGACGGCCCCGTCCTCGCGCTGCCGTCGCGCCGGCTCACCGTTCTCCCCTCCAGTTTCGTGCGGGCGTTCTCGCCCTCCGACCGGGTTCTCGTCGCCCTGCTGTCCCTCGGCTGGGTGGCCTGCCTGGTCTGGTTCTGGACCTGGTGGTTCCAGCCGTCGCACCGCATCGGCTGGCTCGGCCTGATCATCAACAGCGCCCTGCTGCTGTACCTGACCTACCTGCCCGTCCACTTCCTCGTCGCGCTGATCCGGATGCGGCGGTTCGATCCGGCCGTCGCCGTACCGGCGCTGCGCACCGCGTTCGTCGTGACCCGCGCTCCGTCGGAGAGCTGGGACCTCGCTCGCACCACACTGGAGGCGATGCTCGACCAGGACTTCCCGTACGGCTACCACGTCTGGCTGTGCGACGAGGACCCCACCGACGAGATCCTCGACTGGTGCTGGGAGCACGGCGTCAACGTCTCCTGCCGGCGCGGCCGCATCGACTACCACCGGGCCGACTGGCCGCGGCGCACGCGGTGCAAGGAGGGCAACCTCGCCTTCTTCTACGACCACTGGGGCTACGCCCACTACGACGTGGTCGCCCAGCTCGACTGCGACCACGTCCCCGGGCCCCGGTACCTCGCCGAGGTGGTACGGCCCTTCGCCGACCCCGCCATCGGCTACGTCGCCGCCCCCAGTGTCTGCGACTCCAACGCCGACGACTCCTGGGCGGCCCGGGGCCGGCTGCAGCGCGAGGCCATGTTCCACGGGCCCGTGCAACTGGGACACTCCGCCGGCCTCGCACCCGTGTGCATCGGCTCGCACTACGCCGTCCGCACCCAGGCGCTCCGCGACATCGGCGGTCTCGGCCCCGAGCTCGCCGAGGACTTCTCGACCACCTTCCTGCTCACTTCGGCCGGCTGGCAGGGCGCGTTCGCGATCGACGCGGAGGCGCACGGCGAGGGTCCGCTCACCTTCGGCGCGATGATCACCCAGGAGTTCCAGTGGTCCCGCAGCCTGGCCGTGATGCTGCTGGGCATGCTGCCGCGCCACCTGGGCCGGATGTCCCCCAAGCTGCGGCTGCGCTTCGGCGCCGCGCTGATGTACTACCCGCTGCTGGCCGTGGCCACCGTCATGGGCATCCTGCTGCCGCCGATCGCCGCGATCACGGGCGCCCCCTGGATCGACGTCGACTACGCCGACTTCCTGGCGCACTTCTGGAGCATGTCCGTCTGGCTGATCCTGCTGACGCTGCTCTGCCGCCGCCGCGGTCTGCTCCGCCCCAAGGACTCCGCCGTCTTCAGCTGGGAGATCTGGCTCTTCGGGCTCTCCCGCTGGCCCTACGTCGCGTGGGGCGTGCTCGCCGCGGTGACGCAGAAACTGCGGCCCCGTCAGATCACCTTCAAGGTCACGCCGAAGAAGCGCGACGGCCTGGAACCGCTCCAGCTGCGCTCCGTCGCCCCCTACCTGCTCATCACCACCTTCCTGTCGGGTTCGGCCCTGGTCGGCCAGCTCACCGGTCCCGCCGTCGGCTACGTCTTCCTGTGCATCCTGGGCTCCGCCTCGTACAGCGTCGTGACCCTCGCGATCGGCGCGCTCCACGTCAAGGAGACCGCGCGCGCGACCGGTGCCTCCGCCCTCCGCGCGCTGCGCACGGCCGCGCTCCCGCTCGCCGCCGGCCTGCTGTGCCTGCTGCCGCTGGGACTCGCCGTCGCCCTCTTCCCCACCTACCTCACCGGCTTCTACGCCTGGTGACGGCCCCCGCGGCCGATCGAGAAATGAGATTTCCCGTGCCCCAGACGGTCCTGGTCACCGGCGGCGCCGGTTTCATCGGCAGCCACACCTGTGTCGAACTGCTCCGCTCCGGCCACGAGGTCGTCGTGCTCGACGACCACTCCAACAGCTCCCCCCAGGCACTCGAACGCGTCGCGAAGATCGCGGGCCGGCCGATCGCCGCGGCCCACACCGCGGACGTGCGGGACCGGCGCGCCCTGGACACCGTCTTCGCGAGCCACCCGATCGACGCGGTGGTCCACTTCGCGGCGAAGAAGGCCGTCGGGGAGTCGGTGCGGATCCCGCTCACGTACTACGACATCAACGTCGGCGGCACCACGGCCCTGGTCTCGGCGATGCACGACCACGGGGTCCACAGGCTGGTGTTCTCCTCGTCCTGCTCGGTCTACGGCGACACCGCCATCGTCCCGCTGACCGAGGAGTCCCCGGTCGCCCCGACGAACCCCTACGCCACCACCAAGCGGACCTGCGAGCGGATCCTGGCCGACCTGTGCCGGCACGTGCCGGGACTGCGGGTGCTGGCGCTGCGGTACTTCAATCCCGTCGGCGCCCACCCCAGCGGACTGCTCGGCGAGGACCCGCTCGGCGTGCCGAACAACATCATGCCGTTCCTCACCCAGGTCGCCGGCGGACGCCGCGAGGAGCTCAGCGTCTTCGGCGACGACTTCCCCACGCCGGACGGCACCGGGATCCGCGACTACGTGCACGTCGTCGACGTCGCCGAGGGACATCGCGTGGCCCTCGACCACATCGACGACGAGCCCGGGATGCGGGTCTTCAACCTCGGCACCGGGCGCGGCGCGTCCGTCCTCGACCTCGTGCGCACCTTCGAGCAGGTCTCGGGGCGGCCGATCCCGTACCGGGTGAGCGGACGCCGGCCAGGGGACGTCGCCGAACTCGTCGCCGATCCGGCGAGGGTCGCCGCGGCCTGGGGCTGGACCGCGCGGCGTGACCTGACCGCGATGTGCCGCGACGCGTGGAACTTCCAGCAGCAGAACCCGTACGGCTACGCCCCCTGACACCTCCCGTACCCCTCCGCCCAGACAGGAGAACAGCGCATGCGCTTGACCGTCATCGGTACGGGATACCTCGGAGCCGTGCACGCCGCGTGCATGGCCGAGATCGGTCACGACGTCGTCGGTGTGGACGTCGACGTCGAGAAGATCACGGCCCTCACCGAGGGCCGGCCGCCGTTCTACGAACCGGGCCTCGGCGACGTCCTGACCCGGGCGCTCGCCTCCGGGCGCCTGCGCTTCACCACCAGCCTGCGCGAGGCGGCGGTGCACGGCGAGGTCCACTTCATCTGCGTGGGCACGCCGCAGCAGGCCGGATCCCAGGCGGCCGACCTGCGGTACGTGGACGCCGTCGCCGACGGGCTCGCGCCGCATCTGCCCGCCTCGTGCCTGGTGGTCGGCAAGTCGACCGTCCCGGTGGGCACGACCGCGCGCCTGGCCGCACGCCTCGCGGGGCTCACACCGGCCGGCGTGCGGGCCGAGGTGGCATGGAACCCCGAGTTCCTGCGCGAGGGCTTCGCGGTCGAGGACACGCTGCGGCCCGACCGGCTCGTGGCGGGGGTGACCAGCAGGGAGGCCGACGAGACGCTGCGCCGGGTGTACGCCCCGATCCTGGGGGCGGGGGTCCCGTACATCAGCACGGACCCGAACACGGCCGAGCTGGTGAAGGTGGCGGCCAACTCCTTCCTCGCCACCAAGATCTCGTTCGTCAACGCCATGGCCGAGGTCTGCGACGCGGCGGGCGCGGATGTGGTCACCCTCGCCGACGCCCTGGGCCACGACAGCCGGATCGGCCGGCGGTTCCTCAACGCAGGCGTGGGCTTCGGCGGCGGCTGCCTGCCCAAGGACATCCGGGCCTTCACCGCGCGGGCCCAGGAGCTCGGCGTCGGGCCCGCGGTGGCGTTCCTCGACCAGGTCGACGCGATCAACGAGCGGCAGCGGGACCGGACCGTCGCCCTGGCCCGCCGGCTGCTCGGCGGCGGCGCGGCCGGCCGCCGGGTGACCGTCCTGGGCGCCACGTTCAAGCCGAACAGCGACGACGTCCGCGACTCGCCGGCGTTGGCGGTCGCGGCGGCGCTGCACCGGCTGGGCGCCGAGGTCCGCGTACACGACCCGGAGGGCACCGCGAACGCCCGGCGGGCCCACCCGGAGCTGCAGCACACAGCGGACCTGTTGACGGCGTGCCGGCACGCGGAACTCGTCCTCCACCTCACCGAGTGGGGCGAGTACCGCGAGGTGGACCCGGTCAAGCTGGCCCGCGTGGTGCGCGAGCCGGTCCTCCTCGACGGGCGCAACGCGCTCGCGCACGACGAGTGGCGGGCGGCCGGCTGGACCGTCAAGGCCCTGGGCCGCCCCGCCCCGACGGACCGGCTGCCGGATCCGCTGCCGGACGGGCCGACGGGCGCGCTGTCCGACCGGCTGTCGACCGGCCGGGACGGGGAGCCGCTGCGGTCCACGATCGCTACCCCGGCCGGTGAGCCTGGCCGCACCGCGGCGGCGGTGCCGACGGCGGTCCCGGCCACCAGGGCCTAGGCGGGTCGTTTCCGGTCGGTCTCGCCCGGTCTGCGGCGCCCTGCACGCACTCTTTCGTAGCCCTTCGGGCACGGGAGGTGCACCCAGCCGCGTGGTCGTCGGTCGCCATGGCTCCGCCATGTCTCCCTCCTCCGCCGCGCGATCGCACGCACCGGACGCCGCGGCCCCCGCCCCACGGACGGACGCCGACCCTTCCCGACGCTCCCCGGGGTGGAACGGATCAGCCCTGCCTCCCGGCTCTCGGCCGGGAGGCAGGGCCGCGCGTCGTCCGGCTCAGCCGGCCGTGCCCGGCCCGACGACGGACTGTACGGCTCCGACCGTCAGCGCCTTCGGGACCTGGTTGCCGAAGTAGTCGACCGTGCCCAGGTCGACGCCCAAGGCCTTCGGGGCGAGGCCCACGGGCACCGTGTCCTGGCAGCGCGGCACCAGGTCCCCGGCGCTCGCCGGCTGACTGATCGGAGCGGCCAGGCCGGGCAGGCAGGGGTCGTCGGTCGAGCCGGTCGCCCGGCCGTCCAGCATCTCCTGGCGGGAGGCGGTGCGCCAGCCGTCCAGCGACGTGAAGCGCTCCGTGCCCCACCTCAGCAGCCACGCGCCCGAGCTGTAATAGTCGTTGCCCTGGAGCCGGAGCGTGTTCGGGCCGTACGCCGACTGGGTCTCGACCAGGGGGCCGCCGTCGGTGGCGAAGATGTTGTTGTGGACGCGCACGTCGCGCATGCCGTCGCGCAGCCGGAGCGCCGGCGGCCGGTTCCCCGCGGCCTGCGCGGAGGGCAGGCCCTCGGTCCGCATCACGACCGTGTTGTGGTAGATGTCCAGGTTCGTCATGCGGGAGCCGTAGGCGACGATGCCACCGTACTCGGGCAGCTTGCGCGCATCGTCCCAGCTCATGTTGAAGCGGACGACGTTGTCCTTGTGGGCGCCGGTCGGCTGACCGGAGTAGACGAGGAACCCCGGCCCGTCGTTGCCGTACGCGAGGTTGTACTGCATCACCGAGGACGACACGTTGTTGTCGAGGCCGAAACCGCCGCCGTCGACCCATGAGCCCGTGCGGTTGCGGTAGGAGCTGTTCTTCTCCAGCACCACGCGCGTGGAGTCGTACACCCAGATGCCCTCGGGTCCCTCCTCCGCGCCGGCGGCGGAGCGTGCGCCGTTGTCGTGCGCCTCCGAGCGCGTCACCGTGGCGTCCCGGACGCTGCCGAGCGCGATGCCGCTGCCGGTGTTGCGGTCCTCGCTCCGCGGGTCGCCGGCGTTGGAGTACGCCCTGACCCGTTCGATCCGGAGCCCCGCGTGCGCGTAGGCGGGGCGGTCGGGCCTGAACGCGGGCCCGTAGAAGACCAGTCCCGCCTCGAGGTTGTGGTGCACGGCGACATCGGTGATCCGCACGTCGCCGTAGCCGGCGGCGGCGTCCTTCTCCGCGCCGACGCTGATGCCGTTCTGAAAGCCCCGGGCCTCCACGTTGCTGAGTCTGACGTGATCGAGTCGACGGGCGCCGGGGAGCGTGTTCCGGAAGGCGATCCCCACTCCTTCGCGCAGCGCCTTGCGGTCGCCGACCAGCGCGATGTTCCTGATCTCCACGCCGGCGGTGTCGTGCACGGTGATGCCGGACGTGCCCCGCGGAGCGACGGTGGCGCGGCCGGTGCCGTACGAAGCGATCACGACAGGCCGCGTCGGGCTGCCCGCCTCCTCCCTGCCCAGCGAGAGGCTGCCGCGGAACCGTTCGCCCCCCTTGAGCAGCAGTCGGTCGCCGGGCCGGTAGCGCGCCCCGTCGGCGTGGTCGAGCGTCCGCCAGGGCTTCTCCGGCGACATGCCGTCGTTCCGGTCGTCGCCGTCGGGGCTCACGTAGAAGGTGTACGGCCCTCCGGCGGCGGGCCGGGCCGGCCGGTAGACCTCCGGCATGCCGGGCACCTCACACCCGGTCAGAAGGAGAAGCACCGCGGCCGAGACCCCGGCGGCGGTCCTCGTCGTGCCGTTCCGCTTCGCCGTGTTCAAGCGCACCCCTCGAGGACGTTCTCTGGGCAGATCCGGTATACAACGCCCCAGAATGCCAGAATCCGGGCGTGCGAAATGCCGACGAAGGCGCGGCATCCGAGTCATGGCGCCGGGAGGAGGTCCTGTCGGTGCGCGAGGTGCCCGACCTCATAGCGTCACCGGCGTCGGCTCTTGGAACGCGCAAGCCGGTTCCCCTGCGGTGCGGACGCATGTCCGCCGCCCGTCGGCGGACAGGCATGCTGAGGGGGGCGCGGCGCGGCGCGAACGCGAAGGAGGTTCCGTCGGCGGGGGAGAGGGGCGTCGAACGGGGAGCGGGGGCCCGGGCAGCCGGAGGTGAAGGGGGGCGCGGGTCAGGCGTCGGAAGGGCGGACGAAGACCCGTTCCAGCAGGGCGTGCAGGAGGTCCCGGTCATCGCCTTCGAGCCTGTCCAGGCCCTCCCGCGTCGTGCGCATCTTCGCGCGGATCGCGTCGGTGACGCGCTCTCCCTCGGCGGTGAGGATGACGTTCTTGACGCGCCGGTCGGAGGCGGCGGCTTCGCGGCGCACCAGGCCGCGCTTCTCCAGCCGGTCGATGATCCCGGTCATGTTGGACGCGTCGCAGGTCATGTTCTCGGCCAGTGCGCGCATCGCGGCCGGTCCCCGGCGGAGCGCGGTCAGGGTCTTGCCCTGGCTCACCGTGAGGTTCTCGCTCGCCGCGGCGACGGTGAAGTCGCCGTAGTAGACACCGAGCGCCACGGAGAGCAGCTCCATCAGCTGGGCCGTGTCGACGCGGGGAGCTTCTGTCATGGGAGCCACTCTAACCGAAAATACTTGACTACCTCAAGCATTAGCCTTTTACTGTCCTACATTGCATGAAGTTCTCAAGCATCAAGGTTATCAAGTAATCGCCTCGAGGAGCGTCCCTGTGACCGTCACCGCGTCCCCCACCTCCCGCGCGGCCGAGATCCTGTCCCGGTCCGTCACGCTGAACGGCCTGACCGTCCCGAACCGCATCGTGATGGCGCCCATGACGCGCATGTTCTCCCCCGGGGGCGTCCCGGGCGACGACGTGCGGTCGTACTACGCCCGCCGGGCAGCCGCGGGCGTCGGCCTGATCGTCACGGAGGGGACGTACGTCGGCCACGAGTCGGCCGGCCAGAGCGACCGTGTGCCGCGATTCCACGGCGAGGAGCAGCTGGCGGGGTGGGCGAAGGTCGCCGAAGCCGTGCACGCGGCGGGCGGCACGATCGTGCCGCAGCTGTGGCACATCGGGATGGTTCGCCGGCAGGGCCAGGCACCCTACGCCGACGCCCCGGCGATGGGCCCCTCCGGCATCCGCCCCGACGGCACCGAGGGCGCGGGCAGGACGATGACCCAGAGCGACCTGGACGACGTCATCGGCGCCTTCGCCGAAGCCGCCGCGGCCGCGGAGCGCATCGGCTTCGACGGCATCGAACTGCACGGCGCCCACGGCTACCTCCTCGACCAGTTCCTCTGGGCGGGGACGAACCGCCGTACCGACGCCTACGGCGGCGACCCGGTGGCCCGTACGAAGTTCGCGGCCGAGATCGTGACCGCGGTCCGCGAGACCGTGTCGTCCCAGTTCCCGGTGATCTTCCGCTTCTCGCAGTGGAAGCAGGACGCCTACGACGCGCGGCTCGCCCAGACCCCGCAGGAGCTGGAGGCGATCCTGACCCCCCTCGCCGCGGCCGGCGTCGACGCCTTCCACGCCTCCACCCGCCGCCACTGGGTCCCGGAGTTCGAAGGCTCGGACCTGAACCTGGCGGGCTGGACCAAGAAGCTCACCGCCAGGCCCACCATCACGGTCGGCTCGGTCGGTCTCGACGGCGACTTCATCCATGCCTTCGCGGGCGAGGGCGCTCCAGTCCAGGGCATCGACGACCTCCTCGACCGCTTGGAGCGCGACGAGTTCGACATGGTGGCCGTCGGCCGCGCACTGCTCCAGGACCCGGAGTGGGCGGCCAAGGTCCTGGCTGGGCGGACCGACGAGCTCAAGCCGTACGACGCGGCAGCGGTACAGACGCTGAGCTGAAGCGCGTCGCAGAGGGCCGCGGCCGCCCGTCCGGCCGACGCGAGGCGCCGTCGGCCTCGCAGGCGCTCGCGGAAACGGGCCGGATCGTGGCCGCCTCCGGTCGTGCGGTCCCTTCCTGCTGCGGCCTGCCTTCCTACGCGCCCGTCCGATGAGCCGTGACCAGGAGGTACTCCCATTCCATCGCGCCGTCGGCGAGGTGGTGCGCGGCCAGGTCGTCGAGGGCCGTGTCGAGGGCGGCCACCCGGTCGGGGTCCTCCCCGATGAAGCGGTACGTGGCGATGGTCGGCCCGTAGCAGGTCTTGAAGAACTCCCGGAACTCCTCAGGCCGGGCGAACCGGTCGACGCGCAACTGCTGCCGGCGGGCGTGGACGTCGGTCACGCGATCCCCGAGCAGGGAGTGCACGTGCTCGGGGTCGCCCCACAGCGGCGGCGGCTGGGCACCGGGCGGCGGCGGGGGAGCGTAGGGGCGCATCGCGGCGAACATCTTTCCGATGAACCCCTCGGGGGTCCAGTTGATCAGGCCGATCGTGCCGCCCGGGCGGCAGACCCGGACCAGTTCGTCGGCCGTCTGCTGGTGGTGCGGCGCGAACATGACGCCCACGCAGGACATCACCGTGTCGAACTCGCCGTCCGCGAAGGGAAGGGCCTCCGCGTCCGCCTCCCGCCAGTCGAGCCGAGCTCCGCGCACCTCGGCGAGGTGACGACCGACCTCCAGGAGTTCGGGGGTGAGGTCGGAGGCGACGACGTCGGCGCCGACGAGGGCGGCCGGGATGGCCGCGTTGCCCGAGCCGGCCGCGACGTCGAGGACCCGGTCTCCCTGGCGGACACCGCACTCCCGCACCAGCTCGCCGCCCAGCTCGTGGATGACCTGCGACGCCACGGAGGGATAGTCGCCCAGCGCCCACATCGCACGGTGTTTCGCCTTCAGGGCATCGGGTGCTGCGTTCTCGTTGCTCATGTCCCTATACCTAGCGCTTCCGGAGGCCCGGCAATCAGGGCCAGGAGGGTGACGCCGCGGTCGTCGGCACCCGTGCACGCTCCGCCGCCCCGACGGGCCGTCCCCCGCGAACGGGGTCCCGGCGGCGATCCGGGGGCCCCTGGGTCCTGAGACGCAGTGTCGACCGGCCGGCCTTCCCGTCTCTCCCGGCCGGCCCCGCACCGCCCCCGCCTCACGCGCCTCGGCGGCCCACGATCGGAAGGGGTCTCGGCCGTATGGAGCAGCGGAAGGGCGGCCGTCGGAGGGGCGTCCGATGCTGGGGCGGATCGCACTGGCCGATTGCCCGTCCGCCGGGCACCCGCCGTTCAGCCGTTCACGAGAAGGAGGGCCTGTGTCGGCACGCTCTGGAGTTCCCGCCCGTTCGCGCGGACGTCTGCGACCGTCCGTCGCCGTCCTGTCCGTCACCGCGGCGCTCGGCGCCCTCGCCCAGCCCGTAGGGGCGTCCGAGACGCCGCAGCCGCCGGACAAGTCCCTGCAGAAGCAGCTGAACGACCTCGTCCGGACGGACGGCGGGCCTCCCGGGGTGATCGCCCTGATGCAGGTGAACGACCGCACGACGGTCTACCGCGCAGGCGTCGCCGACACGAAGAGCGGCAGGCCGCCGCGCGCGAACGACCACATGCGACTCGCGAGCGTCGCCAAGGCGTACAGCGGCGCGGTCGCCCTGCGCCTGGTGGACCGGCACCGCCTGCGCCTCGACGACACCATCGGCAAGCACCTGCCCACCCTGCCCGCCGCCTGGCACCAGGTGACCCTCCGCCAGCTGCTCAGTCACACCAGCGGGCTCCCCGACTTCTCGACGGCCCCGTCCTTCGTCGAGATCCTGGTCGCCGACCCGAGGCATCACTTCGACTCGCGCAGGCTGCTCGACTTCGTCGCCGACGAGCCGCTGGAGTTCCCGCCCGGATCGCGGTACCTGTACTCGAACTCCGACAACATCGCCGTCGCGCTGATGGCGGAGGCGGTGACGGGACGGCCGTACGAGCAGCTGCTGGAACAGCTCGTGTACCGGCCCCTCGACCTGCGGCAGACCAGCCTCCCGCAGGGCTATCGCATGCCGAGGCCCTACATCCACGGCTACGACGTCACCCCGCCCGCCCCGCCCGAGGACATCAGCGAGGCCATCGGCGCCTCCGGAGTCTGGGCCTCCGGCGGCATCGTCGCCACGCCCAAGGACCTCAACTCGTTCATCCGGGCCTGGGCGGGCGGCCGCCACTACCTCTCCGAAGAGGTCCGGCGCCGGCAGCGGGACTTCATCCCCGGCGCCGCCTCGGAGCCCGCCGGGCCCGGAGTCAACGCGGCCGGCCTGGCGATCTTCCGCTACACGACGCGCTGCGGCACGGTCTACGGCCACACCGGCAACTTCCCCGGCTACACCCAGCTGGCCGTCGCCACACAGGACGGCAAGCGCTCCCTCACGTTCTCGATCAACACCCAGACCAGCAAGACGCTCAAGCCCGGGCTGCTGGCCAAGCTCCGCCCCGTTCAGGAGGACTTCGTCTGCGCCCTGCTGCGGCGCTGACACCCTCCCCGCCGGCCATGACCGAGACCGGAGCCGGTGTGCGCGGGCTGCTGACCGATCTGGCACGGACGCTGGTGCCGCCGCACGGTGATCGGCACGGCCCGCTGCCGCCGCTACTTCTCGCACTGACCCTGCTGACCGGCATGGTCGACGCGGTCAGCTACCTGGCACTCGGCCACGTCTTCGTCGCCAACATGACGGGCAACGTCGTCTTCCTCGGCTTCGCCCTCGCGGGCGCCGCGACGCTCTCCGCTCCCGCCGCGGCCGTGTCGATGGCCGCCTTCCTCGCAGGTGCGCTCGCAGGCGGCCGGCTCGGCACCCGGTTCGCCCGGCACCGCGGCCATCTGCTCACCCTCGGCACGGGGATCCAGTCCGTGCTCCTCACCGCGGCCGTCGTCACGGCGGCGTCGGCACACGGGCCGTTGCCGGACACCGCCCGGTACACGCTGATCGCGCTTCTCGGCGCGGCGATGGGCCTGCAGAACGCCGTGGCGCGAGGCCTCGGCGTCCCCGACATCAGCACGACCGTACTGACCACGACCCTGACCGGGCTGGCGGCGGACTCCGGGCCCGGAGCGACGGGACCGCACCGGGGCCGCCGGGTTCTCTCGGTGCTGGCCATGGTCCTCGGCGCGTTCGGCGGCGCCGCCCTGCTGCTGAGGACCTCCGTCGCCGTCACCCTGGGCGCGGCGCTCGCCGTACTCGTCGTCACCGGCATCCTCGCCCTCCGGCTCTCCTCCGCCGCCCCGGCGTGGACCCGCCCTCCGACGTGACCGCGGTGCGGGGCGCACGGCACCGGCATGCCGCTGAGACGCACCCGCGAATGAGCTGACGAGGGGTGGGCACTTGCCGGGCGGTGCGAAAGGAGTCCGGCATGAGTACCTATAACCACCACTACATAGCGAAAGACGCGGTCACCAGGCAGGGACTGCGCGTCGCCGTCCACGATCAGCTCCTGAGCCTGCCGATGCTGCTCGCGGCCGTGGCCCTCACCATCCTCCCGATGGGCTGGCAGGACGGCCCGAAGGACGCCCAGGTGAACGAGGTGATCGTCGGGGTGATCCTCTTGTTCGTCGTCGGGCGCCGGCTCTACAGCGGCAGCAGCGTGCGCTCCGACCTGATCGTCGGGGTACTGGGGGCCTGGATGATCGTCGCGCCCTTCCTGCTCGGCCTGCAGAACACCCAGGTCGAGCTGGGCAGCAAGATCCTCGACATCACGGCCGGCAGCGTGCTGGTCCTGTCTGCGGGGGCCTCGCTCCTCGTGCTCCGCGGGCGCCGGGGGGACGGCGGCCACGGGACGAGAGGCCAGGGATAGCGGGGTCGGCCGCCCCACGTCCCGGCTCGACGGCCGCAGGCCCCGGCAGGGTGTGCCGGGGCCTGCGACCGCGAATGCCGATGAAGCCCGCCCCCGCCGAGGGTCTCGCACTGGGTGCGGACCCGGACCCGAGTGCTGGTCCTCTCCGAGAAGTTGTACCTACTAGTATGTACAATCGTGGTATGGGTACCGCGGAACGACTCATCGAAAGCACCCGGGAACTGCTCTGGGAGCGCGGCTACGCCGCTACCAGCCCCAAGGCCATCCAGCAGCGGGCCGGAGCCGGACAGGGCAGCATGTACCACCACTTCGCGGGCAAGCCTGATCTGGCACTCGCCGCGATCAGCCGTACCGCTGAGGAAATGCGCGCCAAGGCCGAAGCGCAGTTCTCCGCTCCCGGTACCGCCGTGGAACGGATCACCTCGTATCTGCTCCGCGAACGGGAGGTCCTCAAGGGCTGCCCGATCGGAGGTCTCACGCAGGATCCGGACCTCATGGCCGACCCGGCCCTGCGGGCGCCCGTCGAGGAGACCCTTGCCTGGCTGCGCGGACGTCTCGCCGAGGTCGTGGCCGAGGGACGTGGAAGCGGTGAGCTGGACGCCGCACTGGACCCGCGAGCCACCGCCGCGACGATCGTCGCTGTTCTGCAGGGCGGCTACGTGCTGGCCCGCGCCGCCGACTCCGTGGCCCCGTTCGACCAAGCGATTGCCGGGGTGTTGGGCCTGCTGGCCGCGCACACCTCGATCGCCCGCGAGTAGAGGGACGTTCGCCTTCACGCGTGTTCTCCCGCCCGTCACCGGCAGTGCCGCCGCATCGTCTCAGTGCGCCGTCGGAGCCGCCCGGGTCGGGTCGAGGAGATCGCGCATCCCCCCGGAAGGTGGCACCGGCGCGGCGCCGCTCCCGCGATCTTCATGACCCGCCTGGCCATCCAGGAGACCTCCGGGGGCGGCACCGAAGCCGAACGTGGCGCACCCGTGACCCCACAGCGCATACCTCGCTGGTCTGCCGACCGTCTGACCATCAAGAAGGGCCGCACCCTTGATGCACGCCAAGCAGTACGAGATCACCCTGCCTGCCGACTACGACATGGGGATCATCCGCAAGCGGGTGGCCGCCGGCGGCCACGTCCTCGACGACCGCGCCGGACTGGGCCTGAAGGCGTACGTCATCCGCGAGCGTGGTGTCGACGGCTCTCCGGTCAATCAGTACGCGCCCTTCTACCTGTGGAACGACACCGGCGCGATGGCCCACTTCCTCGTCGGCGGGGGCGGATTCCAGAACATCGTCCGCGACTTCGGGCGCCCTGCCGTACTCCACTGGGCCGGCATCGCCTGCCTTGCCGGCCCCGCCCGCAAGGCATTCCCCCGGGCGGCCTCCCGTCGCCTCACTCCGATCCCTGCCGATTCCGACCACGACGCCACCGGCCTCGGCCTTGCCGCGCTGATCGAACGGGAGGCCGAGGAGCTGCGCGGGATCGCTCGCCGCGAGGACGTACACACCGTCGCCCTTGCCTTTGACCCCCAGTCCTGGCAGCTGATGCGGTTCGTCCTGTGGGAGGACGCTGTGGCACCGGCAGAGGCAGCCACCGAGTGCTACGAGGTGCTGCACCTGTCCGCTCCCGGCATCACCCGCCTCCCCGAGGGACAAGCCTGGTAAGGCTTGACGGCTCACAGAGCGGACGGTGCGACATCGGTGCGGCCTCCGGGCCGATGTCACACCACCCACCGCTGCGGGGTGCGCGGGCCGGGCACCGTCGCCCGGATGGACAGTCCGGATCGAGGCGGCTGTTCATGTCGGGCTCGAACCGGCCGTACGGCCTCACATGGGTCCAGAACAGCGGCGACGGCGTCCTGCGGTCCGCGCCGGTGAGCTTGTCCGCCCACTCCGGATCGGCCAGGACCTCCTCCCTCGACCTCGGCACCCGTCATCGAACTCTGATCATTCACCGACCTGGATCCCGCCCGCGGCGACCCGCTCGACGTCTACGCCGAAGTCCGGCCACCGCTGCTCCACCTCGCGAACTACGCGGTACACGCGGATGGGGACCGCTCCTCGCGACGCACGGAGCCGGCACCCGGCGAGAACCCGGTGCACTCGGCCGCGGCACCGCCTCCGTCACGCACGACCGCGATCTCTGGTCCCGGGAGGGTCACCGGGTAGCGTCGCCGCGCAGCAGCAGGGCGGCCAGGGCCAGGGCGTTCCCTCGGGGGGAGGCGATGTCGAGGCCGGTGAGCTCGGTGATCCTCGCCAGCCGGTTGTCCACGGTGTTGGGGTGCAGCCCCAGCCGGTGCGCGGTGCTGCGCCGTTCGTGGCGGTGCTCGATGTGGACGCGCAGCGTCTCGATGAGTTCGGGCCGGTCGCCGAGGGGATCGAGGAGGGCGGCGATGCGGGTGCTGCTCTCGTCATGGCGGGAGAGGTGGTACTCCAGCAGGACGTCGTCCATGCGGTGCACGCCGGCGGGGCGTCCGCAGGCGCGGGCTACCCGGACGATATCGGTGGCGGTGCGGGCAGCGGTCGGCACGTCCCGAGGGGTGGCGGCGGTGACCGCGGCCACGCGGGCGTCGTCTCCGCAGACCTGCCGGAGCCGGACAACCAGTTCCTCGCAGGCGCGGACGCCGTCGGTGTCGTCCGGCCGCCGAGGGGCGACCACATGTCCGCCGTCGGCGCCGAGCAGGGACGCGGCCCCCGCGCCGAAGGTGCGGTCCAGGACGGTCTGGACCCGGCGCGTCCGCCGGCGCTCCGCCACGGCCGAGGCCTCGGGACCCCGCTCGCACGGAACATGCAGGTGGACGACGAGGGTGGGGCCTTCGAGTCCCAGCCCCTCGAAGGCCCGAGCGGGAGGCAGGGAGCCGTCCAGCAGGCCCCGTACCAGTGACCGGTGGTGTTCGCGGCGTTCGGCGAAGAGCGCCGCTCGCTCGTCGAGATAGGTCTCGGCGACGGCTCCGATGACGGCCTCGTGGCCGCGCAGGAGGAGGTCGACGAGTTCCAGGAGCGCGGTCTCCTCCCCGGCGGCGGTCTCGTCCCTGAGGGCCTGCCAGAGGACGTGGACGGCTGTCGAGTGGCTGCGCAGCAGCGTGTGCAGGGGCATGCCTTCGTCGGCGCGCTGGGCGGCGCGTTCCCGGAAGAGGTGGTAGTCCCCGTCGTCGTCCCGCCCGTCGCGTACGCGGTGCAGGAAGAGACGCAGCCCGTGCCGGACTGTTGCGGCGACCTCCACGTCTTTCACGTCGTTGGGGAGCTCGCTGTATCCGGGAAGCCGTTCGAAGGATTCCCGGGCCATGCGGCGGGCGAGCTCGTTGACACGGCTCTCGCACCGGGCGGCGAGCGCCCGGGCCTCGGGCGACAGAGCCGGACGCGTGCCGGGGGCTTCGGGCGGTGGGGTGCTCGGCACCGGAGGTCCTCCCGGGCAATGTGACGGATCACAGCGTATGCCGTCAACGACTGTGAAGGCGGCGGATATCCCGTCGTCGGGCTCCGCCCCAGACTCTACAGAGATCAGCGGGCCAGACGAGGGGCGCGGGACGGTGCCTTCCACGGTGACGTATAGGAGCCGGAAACTATGACGGAACACAATGGCAGCGGTTACATGGAGTACGCGGACCGGGTCTGGCGCGGGGAGGAGTCTCTGCTGGCCCACGTCACCGGAGAGTTCGCCGGCGGCGGACTCGTGAGGGTCGCCGAGCGGACCGGCTTCTTCCCGGCCTTCGCGAACGTAGCGGTGTTCGACACCGGGGACGGTCTGGTGCTGGTCGATTCGGGCGACTTCCGTACGGCGAGCCGGCTGCACGACGCGGTGCGCGGCCGCTCACAGGCACCGGTGACCACCGTGGTGTACACCCACGGCCACGTCGACCACGTCTTCGGCGTGGGCCCCTTCGACCGGGAGGCCGCCGACAGCGGCACGGCGCTCCCGGAGGTCGTCGCGCACGAGGCCGTGGCGGCGCGCTTCGACCGCTACCGCGAGACGGCCGGCTACAACACCTGGATCAACCGCCGCCAGTTCGGCGTACCCTCCCTGAACTGGCCGACGGAGTACCGCTACCCGGACACCACCTACCGCGACCGTCTGACCCTGCGCAAGGGGGAGCTGACCTTCGAGCTGGTGCACGCACGCGGCGAGACGGACGACCACACCTACGTGTGGATCCCGGAGCTGAAGACCCTGTGCACCGGAGACCTGTTCATCTGGAACTCGCCCAACGCCGGCAACCCGCAGAAGGTGCAGCGCCACCCGGTGGAGTGGGCAGCGGCACTGCGCGCCATGCAGGAACTCGGCGCCGAGGTCCTGCTCCCCGGACACGGCGTGCCGATCATCGGCGCCGGCCGTATCCGCCAGGCTCTCGGCGACACGGCTGAGCTGCTTGAGTCCCTGTGCGACCAGACGCGGGACCTGATGAACGCCGGTGCCCGCCTCGACGAGGTGCTGCACGGGGTGAAGGTTCCGCCGGGCCTCCTGGAGAAGCCGTACCTGCACCCGGCCTACGACGAGCCGGAGTTCGTGGTACGCAACCTGTGGCGACTGTGGGGCGGCTGGTACGACCAGAACCCCGCCAACCTCAAGCCGGCCCCCGAGGCCGCGCTGGCCGCCGAACTCGCCGAGGCCGCCGGCGGTGCGCGGGCGCTGGCGGACCGGGCCGGGCGGCTGCTCTCCCGTGGCGAGCTGCGTCTCGCGACACACCTGGCAGAGACCGCCGCGCTGGCCGCACCCGCCGACCCCGACGTGGCCCGGATCCGGGCCGAGGTCTTCACCCGTCGGGCGGCGGCGGAGACCTCGACGATGGCGCGAGGCGTCTTCAACTGGGCCGCCGCGGAGGCCGCCGCCGTGGCGGAGGGCACAGACGTCGCCACCGAGCTGACACGCAGCGACGAAGGCCGGCGGCGGGCCGCGGGAGCCATCAGCGTGGGCGTCGTCGACGACGACAGCTGCGGCTGCGCGGCCGCCATGGACGACATCGCAGAGCAAGGGGCGTGACCGTGGACGCAGTGAGCGCGACGTTGCCAGGCCCAGGTCCGACGGTCCCGACGGCAGGTGGCCGACAGGCATGGGCGACCACCTGGCTCCTGCTGGTCTTCATGTTGGTGAACTTCGCCGACAAGGCCGTCCTGGGGCTGGCCGGGCCGGAGATCATGAAGGAGTTCGGACTCACCCGCGAGGAGTTCGGCACGGCCCAGGCAGCGTTCTTCAGTCTCTTCTCGCTCTCCGCGCTGGGCGTGTCGTTCCTGACCCGCAAGGTGCGCACATCGGTGCTGCTCCTGGTGATGGGCCTGCTGTGGGCGGCCGCCCAGTTGCCGATGCTCTGGGGGGCGGCGGGCTTCGCGACGCTGATCGCCACCAGGGTGCTGCTCGGCTTCGCCGAGGGTCCCTCGGCCCCGGTCGCGGTCCATCACGTCCACGGTTGGTTCGAGCAGCGTGAGCGCACGCTGCCGACGGCCATCCTCATGGTGGGCGCGGCGGCGGGGGTGGCGGTGGCGGCGCCCACCCTCGGTGCGGTGATCTCCCACTTCGGCTGGCGCTGGGCGTTCGGGGCAGCCGGGCTCGTGGGTCTGTTGTGGGCGGCGGTGTGGAGGGTCAAGGGCAAGGAGGGGCCGTTGGCCCCGCCGGTGGGCCGTGACGCGCGCTCCACGGCGGGGAGCCCGGGGGACGCGGACGTACCCCTGCGCGCCGTCCTCCTCTCCGGCACCTTCGTCACCGCGGCACTGGGCGCGTTCGCCGCCTATTGGGTGATGAGCGCCAAGGTCACCTGGCTGCCGGACTATCTCCGGACCGTGGTGGGATGGGACCTCGACCGGGCCGCCGCCGCGGTCGGCGGGGGAGCCGTGGCCAACGGCGCGGTCCTCCTGGCGCACGGGCTGCTGGCCCGCCGAGCCGCTCTGCGCGGAACGGGCGGAAGGCTGCCCGCCGGTGCCGGCGCCGGTCTGCTCCTGGTGGCTTCGGCGGGCGCGGTGACCGTGTTCGCCACCGTCGACGCGCTGTGGATCAAGGTCCCGATGATGTTCGGCCCGATGGCTCTCGCCCTGGTCATGATCACTGCCGCGCAGACGGCCATCGCCCGCATCACGCCGCCCTCGCAGCGCGGCGTCGTCCTCGGCGCCCTGGTGGCGGTCTTCGCCCTCGGCGGCATCGTCTCGCCCCTGGTCCTCGGCCGGATCGTGGACAGCGCGGCGACGGCCACGACCGGCTACGAGAACGGCTGGCTCGTCACGGCGGCCCTGCTGTTGGTCACCGGCCTTCTGGCGACGTGCTTCATGCGCCCGAAACGGGACGCCGAGCGGCTCGGCGTCCCGGAGTCACCGGGTGCCGCGACCCCCGTCGTCCACTGAGGGGTGCACCCCGCCGGTTCGGCGCGGGCCGGGGCGGGGTGCTGGGCCGGTTCCGGATGGCGCCCTGGGGACGAGTGTGAAAGTTTATGGCAAAACGTTATAAAACGGGTGAGGAGATCGGTGTGCGGGCTTTGACCGTCGAGGAGGCGCGGGGCGCTGCGGCCGAAGGCTGGATCTGGGGATACGCGCTTCTGCAGAACTACCGGACGATGTATCCGCAGGCGGTCGATTCCGACGATCCTCGGTACGCGGGCGGGTTCGGGCGCTTCCGCCACTACCCGGAGCCGTTCACCCCGGCCAACACGGACGTCGTGACCCCGAACAACGACACCCCGTACTCGTGGGCGTGGCTGGATTTGAGGGCGGAGCCCTATGTGGTGTCGGTTCCGGCCGTCGACCGGTACTACGTTCTGCCGCTGCACGACCTGGACACCTCGTACGTCGGCTACATCGGCGCCCGTACCACCGGCTCGGAGGCGGGCGACTACCTCGTCGCGGGACCCGGCTGGGATGGCGTGGCCCCGGAGGGCGTCGCGGGCGTGCTGCGCGCCGAGACCTTCCTCGTCGGGATCCTGGGCCGCACGTATCTGGCCGGCCCCGACGACGTGCCGGCTCTGCGCGACATCCAGCAGCGGTACCGGCTGCGTCCGCTCTCGGAGTTCACCGGCGCCGACGCCCCGCCGCCGGTCGAGGAACCGGTGTGGCCCGTCTGGCGGGAGGAGGATCTCGACTCGGTCGAGTTCTTCACCCTGCTGGACTTCCTGCTCCAGTTCTTCCCCGCCCTGGGCACCGAGCGGGAACTGCGCGGACGGCTGGCCGCTCTCGGCGTGCGGGGCGGCGGGGAGTTCGAGCCCGCCGCGCTGGAGCCGGAGATCCGTGCCGCGATCCAGCAGGGCATCGAGGACGCCCGTGCCCGCCTGGAGGAGGCGAAGAAGGACGCGGCCGACTCCACGCACTGGTTCGGCACCCGCGCCGAGCACGGCACCGACTACCTGACCCGTGCGGTCGGCGTCGACAAGGGCCTCTACGGGCTGCCGGCCGCGGAGGCCTGGTACGCGGGCTGGGCCCGGGACGACCAGGGCAACCGGCCGCCGAACGCCGCTACGCACGACCACGTCATCCGTTTCGCCCCCGGGGAACTGCCGCCGGCCCGCTACTTCTGGTCGGCGACGATGTACCGACTGCCCGAGCGGCTCCTCGTCGCCAACGAGATCGACCGCTTCTCGATCGGTGACAGGACCCCGGGGCTCGTGTACGACGACGACGGCGGCCTCACCCTGTACGTACGCAGGGACCGCCCGGCCGACCCCAAGCAGGCGGCGAACTGGCTGCCCGCGCCCGACGGCCCCTTCACCATCGCCATCCGCGTGTACGGCCCCGACACCTCCGTACTCGACGGCTCCTGGACCCTGCCCGCCCTGAGCGTCGAAACCTGAGAGAGGGCCCCGTCGTGCCCCACCAGACCGGCAACCTGGCCGACCTGGCCGCAGACGCGTACGTCTACGGCTACCCCCTCGTCTTCGACGTATCGATGATCTCCGCCTTCATGCACAAGGGCTTCGGCTCGCTGCCGCCCACCCCCTTCAACCGGTTCGGCCACTCCACGAAACTGGCCACCCCGGACGCCCACTTCGTGTCCGTCAACAACGACACCGTCTACTCGATCGCCCAGGTCGACCTCACCGGCGGCCCGGTCCTGCTCCACGTCCCTGACACCGCCGGCGCGTACTACGTCCTGCAGTTCGTGGACGCCTGGAGCAACAACTTCGCGTACCTCGGAAAGCGTGCCACCGGGACGGAGGAAGGCGACTGGCTCGTCACTCCGCCCGGTTGGCCCGGCCCCGCTCCCGGCGGGGTGCGCGAGGTGATCGAGGCCCCGACCACGGTGATCTCCATCGTCGGCCGCAACGCCTGCGACGGCCCCGAGGACCTGCCCCGCGTGCGCGCCCTTCAGCAACAGCTCACTCTCACCCCGCTCGACGAGGCGGCCCGCGGGACCGGTCTGCCGACGCCTGATCCCGATGTCCCCGAAGAGCTGCGCTTCTACGAGCAGCTGCGCGTGTGGATGGCCGGCTTCCCACCCGCCGGCCCCGACCAGGATTACCAGAAGCGCTTTGCACCCCTGAGGCTCCTGGACGAGGGGCCCTCGCCGTACGCGCACGCCGAACCCGCCCTCGTCAAGGCCCTCACCGAGGGACTCGCTTCCGGCAAGGCACGCGTCGAGGCAGCGGCGAATGCGCCCGTCGAAGGGGAACATCCGCCGGGTGCCTGGGTGATGAACCCACACCTGTTCGACTACAACCTCGACCACTTCGGCGTCGGAACCCTCGACACCCCGCAGTGGCGGATCGCCGACCGGGAGATGTCCTACCTCGTCCGGGCCGGTGCGGCGCGCTCCGCGCTGTGGGGCAACCACGGCTACGAAGCGGTATACGCGCACACCTTCACCGACGCCGACGGTGAGCAACTGCACGGATCCCGGTCCTACACCCTGCGCTTCGAACGGCAGCCGCCCGTGGAGTCGTTCTGGTCGGTGACCATGTACGACACCCCCGACTACTACCTCGTCGACAACCCGGCCGGCCGATACTCGCTCGGCGACCGCACCCCCGGCCTCGTGTACGACGAAGACGGCTCCATGACCGTGGTCATTCAGCGCGAACGGCCCGAGAACCCGACCGAAGCGGCGAACTGGCTTCCCGCCCCGGATGGCGACTTCCGCCCCATGATCCGCCTCTACACGCCCAGCCCGTCCGTCCTCGACGGCACCTACCGGCTGCCGTCCATCACCGCGAGGAGGTAGGACGGCCATGGGAGACGCCATCGGGGGATGCACGCCTCCACAGTCGGCATCGCGATCAGCCCCCTGCCGCTGATCGTCATGATCCTCATGCCGGCCACCCTGAGGCAGAGGCAACGGCGTCGCCTTCACGGCGGGCCGGGTGGTCTCGCTCGCGACGCTCGTCACCGTGGTCGTCCTCGCCGGATCGGGCGGAAACGCCTCGGGCGGCGAGGCCGGGCCGGCCTCCTGGTCGCTGTTGCCGAAGCTGGGCCTGGGCGTGTTGTTCCTGCTCTTGGGCGTCAAGCAGTGGAAGGACCGGCCCCGGGAAGGCCGTGAGGCCGAGCCGCCGGGCTGGATGAAGGCGATCGACTCCTTCACTCCGGGCAAATCGGCGGGACTTGCCGCCGCGCTCGCCGTCGCCGACCCCGAGAACCTGGTCGTGGCGGTCGGCGGCGCCGTCTCCATCGCCGCGCGTACGGTCCGGCCGGCGGGACGACGGTCGCCGCCATACTGTGGTGCCGATCGCGTCCCTGTGCACCCTGCTGCCGCCCGGCGTCTGCCTTCTCGGCGGGGAGAAGCCGGGAGCGCTCGGCGCGTGGACGGCATGGATGGCCGCCCACACGCAGCACCGCCGTGACGGCCCGTAGCCCAGACCTTCGCCCGCCCCGCGCCGGATACCCGCGGACAGCCGGTGACGTGCGGAGCCCTTCAGCGATTACCGCGGCAGGCTGCCCCGCGCCCCGGATGAGACAGTGCGTGTCCAGCAGGCATGGGTGCGGCGCGGCAGGGCATCCGGGGGTGAAGGGGGCCGGGTCTGATGCGCCCCTTGATGCCCTCCGTCGATGTCAAGAGCCTGTAAGGGGTATGAAGGTGAAGGGCTTCCGCAGCTTCATCCTGCGCGGCAACGTGGTCGACCTGGCGGTCGGCATCGTCATCGGAGCGGCGTTCACCGCCGTCGTGAACGGCTTCGTCGGCGCCTTCCTGACCCCCCTCGTGGGGCTGGCAACCGGCGCCACCGGCGACATGAGCCGCAAGACCTTCGCCGTGGGCGCCACCGAGTTCCCCTACGGAGCCTTCATCAACGCGGCGATCAGTTTCCTCCTCCTCGCCGGCGCCCTGTACTTCCTCGTTGTGCTCCCGATCAACAAGCTGCACGAGCGCCTTGCCCCGCACCACGACGTCCAGGCACCCAAGCGGGACTGCCCCGAGTGCCTCAGCCCCGTCCCGGCCCAGGCCCGGCGCTGCGCCTCCTGCACCGTCCCCCTGCCCGCCCTACCCGCCCAGGCCGGGGCGACGACCCAGCGGGCCGGGTGACCGACCTTCACCGGCGCGGCACGTAGAAGCCGAAGAGGGCTTCATGCCCTCTCGGTGTTCTCCTCGGCTGGCTCGTGGCCTACATGTTGATGATCCCGGAGTACGCCCGCCGCAGCGGCCACGCCGAGTTCCCGAGGGAGCGGACCGACGGAGCAACGGGTGACGGGCTTCCGTGCTTCTGGTCCTCGAGCGCGTCCTGGCGGTGCTCGGCCTCCACGCCCGGGCGCCGGTCCTGTCCGGCCTCCCGTCTCGGTCCTCGTCGCGCTGCACCGCCCCGGCCTGCGTCGGGCAGGCGTATGTGAGGACGTCGTCTCGATCGTTGTAGTGGAACTTTGCGGCATGCAGGCCGCGTTAGGTAGGTGGTGGGCAATGATGCGTGCCACGGGGACGACGAAGCTGAGGTGGCACGAGTGGCGATGTGGGATCGAATCAAGGACCAGGCGACCAGAGGTCTGCAGCAGGCCCAAGGGGCGCGCGGGGGTTCCGGCGGCCATGGGCCGTCCGGTGCACGGTCCGGGAGCGGTTCCAGGGCCGAGCTCGTGGCCGCGCTGAAGTCGCAGCTCACATCGCTGAAGACGGAGCTGAAGAGCGGCGCCTTCCGGGACGCCAGCATGGCCATGTGCGCGTTGGTGGCGGCCGCTGACGGACGGGTCGATCCGGCTGAGCGCCAGTACGTCGAGTCGCTCATCCTCACCAACGATGTCCTTCAGAACTTTCCCGCCGACCAGCTCCGCCAGCGTTTCAACAAGCATGTCGACCAGCTTTCGGCCGGCTTCGTGTTGGGGAAGGCGGCGGTGCTTCAGGAGGTCGTCAAGGTGGCGAAGAAGCCCACCGAGGCACGGGCGGTCATCCAGACCGGCATCGTGGTCGCGGGTGCGGACGGCTTCATCGAGCCCGCCGAAGAGCAGATCATCCGCGAGGCGTGCTCTGCGCTTGGCCTGTCGGCGGCGGAGTTCGGCATCTGACCCGCTGACCGGGGCGAAGAGACGCGCGGCTGTCCACGCTTCGGCATCCCACTTCGCCCTCGACAGCAGATGCTGCAGTCCGTGCGGAGTGGCGTCGCCGGCGTGCTCGGCCAGCGTCCAGCAATTCTTGCGGGGCAGGTCCGACAAGAGCCCGAGCACGAACTTCCGTGCCCGCCGCCGTGGTTCGACTCGGGTGAACCGGCCCGCGATGCGGCCCATCAGGGCCTCGAACATGTCCTGCCAGTGGGCGGGATCTATGCTGTGGCCTACGGCCGTCACCCGATCTTCTGTCGTCACACATCGATGATCAACGGTGGCCGCATTCGCGCCGCTCGCCCCGGTTCATCTGGGGGCAGGGGCCTACGCGTCGGGCAGGGGGCTCATCATGTGGTCGACCGCTTCACGGCCGGTGTTCCGTCGCTTCGTCAGTGCCGTCGTGGGTGGCGTGGCTCTGGCCGCGACCTCAGGATGCACGGTCCCTGTTGATGCCGTCGCCGGTATCTCCGTGACCGGCGACGGCCAGCTGCTCGGCGTCATGATGGTCTGCGGACATCAGATCGATGGCGCGACCCTCTATGTGGACAGCGGCGATGTTGACAAGCAGGTGACGGTCGGTTCGTGGACCGCCGACCGTTCTCTCACGCCCGGTCTCGCCACCTGGACCCTCGATTCTCCTGCTGCTGGCTGGGCCGCGACCAGATCTCTCGCTCCGCTCACCGCCAAGACCACATACGCGCTCTACGGCTGGACCAAGGACGACTCGTGGTCATCGAGCAGCGTCTCCTTCACCCTGGCCGACCGGGACCGGCTCACCCCCGGAAAGGTCCGCTACGACAGCGTCTCGGACAACGGCGACGAGTCCGCAATCACCGTCTCCGTAGCAGAGTTCAAGGCCACAGCCTGCCAGAACATGTGACGCCACGGCGCCCTCGGCCGGGCCGAGGCACTCCCGTTGTCCGGAGGTACGCGCTCAACCTTCACCGCCTCAAGTCGCAAGATCGAGATCGACAACTGGAGTACTAGAAGGGCTTCAAGGCGATTGCGCGACGCTGGGTCGTCGAGCGGACCTTCGACTGGCTCATGCACCGCCGCCGCCTCGCCTCCGACTGTGAAACCCACACCCACTACTCCGAAGCGATGATAAAGGTGGCCATGATCGACCCTCTAGGCCGACGGCATGCCCGCGAATCGACCCCGAACTGGCGCGACACATGACACACGACCTGGCCGCGCCCGCGACACCTCTACGTGCTCGTGCTCTCGGGGGTGGCAGTCACGTCTCATGGATGTGGCACGACCACAATCTGCACGTCGTCTTCGTAGATGACCCGTCCCGGGTCCGCGGAACGAAGAGCTCGACAGTCGACGCCATGCGCGGACAGGATGTCCAGATAGCCGGAGACGCGAGCGATGAGATGAGTGGCTGACGGCTTGAACCATGCCGCCGCGCCAGGATTGATCGCATTGTCGTAGACGTGGGGGTCAACGGTCGAAGGGTCAGTGTACGCAGCGTCGTACCAACTGTTGTTGCGGCGGCGGAAGGACTCCTGCTCGCCCGAGAGTTTTCCCTCCCTCGCCAGATTATTGACAAGCCCGAAAACGCCGGTGAAGTGGCCTCGGCCGTTCCGGTGAGGCGATTCAAATCGTATGTACTGCACGGCCTCGCTGTCGCTATCGATCATCCTCATCGGCACATCTTGCCCCCTCTTGTGACCCAAGGCGTCCTCCGCCGATGGTGAGCGTGCGCCTGCCCCGTTCGCTCACGAGAGCTGACCGTGCCGGTCGGGCTTTTGTCTCTCGCCCTGGCTATCGTCCTAAGCGCCTCCCACGCAGCTCTGCCCGGCCACGGGCCCACAACGAGACCGACCAGGGCAGGTCCGTCGTACTGCTGACCAGGCAGACCATGCCCACCCTCACACTCACCCCCATACGCGGGAAGGGTTGAGGCCGAACAGCCTGGCCACAGTGGACCCCTCGGCACTGAGACCGCGTTTGAGGTCTCATTCACCGCGGATAGTGACGGGGGTCGTCACCCCGTGTTGTCCCAGGTAGCGCCTATGGTTCCGCCCATGAGCGTTCCCGAGATCATCCCGATCAGACACGAACCCGACTACCGCACGAGCACCATCGGGCGGTGGCAGGGCGGCCAGTTCTTCGCCTCCGTCACTGCGGCCTTCCCTGAGGGCTGGAGCGGCGACGACTGGCAGTCCCAGAAGCGTTGGTGCGCCGTGCTCCATCGGTTCGACGGGGCCGGCCAGCACCTGGACTCGCGGGTCCAGTTCACCGGCACCACGGCGGACGGCGAGAGGAAGGCGATCGACGCGGCCCGTCTGCTGCTTGCCGAGTGGCTGAACGCCCTGCCGGAGCGGCAGTACCAGGACATCGCGATCGCGCCCTTCGAGGTCCGGTTCGAGGGAGCCCTGTTCGGCCTGGTCGTGGAGGAAGACGCGGACGAGGCAGACGAGGAGGACGACGGTGTGTGGGCCGAGTTCTATCCCGACGGCCTGGGCTTCAACGCACCATGGAACGGTTGCTACGACACCTGAGCCGAGCCGGCGAGGAGCCGCGGGCCGCTCCGGACGGCCGCTCGGCCCCGGGCCAGTCGGCGCACCATCACGCCGATCATCGCCCAGCGGATCATCGTCTCCGCGTGGGCCGGGCTGGTCTCGTAGTCCCGTGCAAGACGTCGGTTGGCGGTGATCCACGAGAAGGTACGTTCAACAGCCCAACGCTTGGGCTGGACCTGGAAGCCGCGCTGACCCGGGTCTTTGCGCACGATGTCCAGCTCGCTGACAAGGATCTGGGCAGTCCAGTCGACCAAGCGGGCGGCGAAGCCCTCGTCCGCCCAGATCTTCTGAGCACTCGGGTGGTCGAGCCGGGGTCCAAGCGGCGGGCGACGGGCACCATCGCGGTCCTGGACACTGGCCACGACGACGTGCACGGCCAGGAGCAGGCCAAGGGTGTCGGTGACGATGAACCGCTTGCGGCCCTGCATTCTTCTTGCCCGCGTCGAAGCCCCTGGTTGCGGCCGGGACGGTATCTGCGGTGCGGACGGACTGTGAGTCGATCAGCCCGGCAGTCGGTTCGGCATTCCTGCCATCGGCCTTGCGAACCTTGCCGCGCACGGCATCGTGGATGCGCTCGACGGTGCCATCGTGGTGCCACCAGGTGAAGTAGCAGTGGACGGTGGGCCAGGGCGGGAAGTCCTTCGGCAACTGCCGCCAGGCGCCCCCGGTCCGGACCACGTAGAAGATCGCGTCCACCACCCGCCGTCGCGGATGCTTCTTCCGCCGCCAGCCCTTCAGCCCCCCTCGCCGCTGGCAGCAACGGTTCGATCAGAACCCACTGCTCATCCGTCAGATCCGACGGATACCCACCCCGAGAACCACTCACGCAAGGCTCAACGGCCTCTCCTGCCCAATACACGGCAGATCTCAAACGCGGTCTGAGAAGCGAGGTCTTGAGGCGTCGCGCGCGGGCCATCACCTCAGGGAAGGAAGAGCTGTCGGGGCTGATCGCCCACAAGGCCGAGGCAGTGCGGTGGCAGCATGCCGCAAGCCAGTCGGTGTGGGCCGCGAGGAGGGCGAGATGACCATCGCGGTTCAGCGCCGGAGAGAAGAACAGAAGAGTCGTCTTCACTCGTCGGCGGCACAGCATGTACGTTTCGCGGCGGAAGGCGTCCAGCTCAAGATTTCCCCGAGGGAACGCAAAGTCGGCAACGAAGTCTCCCACCTCGGGTGTATGTGACACCTCACCGTGAACGTGATCGCGTCTTCCAAGCCGGATCGCCGCCACAGCCGAAGCACGTGCGCGGACCTCGTCGGGGCCCACGGTGCCCGAGGCGCCGGCGAGTGAGGTAACGGGGAGCTGCGAGATACCGCGTGTATCGATGAGTGCTGGCCTTGCCGTGACTGCGGGAACAGGATGAGGGTGCAGGCGGTGCTGGCGAAGGCGAGAGAGTGGGCGTCCTTGCGTCCCTGGCGGCGGTGGAGTCGGGCGGTGCTCCGGACCGCGTCCGGATCTTGAACAAGAAGGGCGGCGTGGGCCTGCGTCGGGAGGACGCAGACCCACTGGAATGTGTCGCCCTTCAAGGGCGGAGACGGGAGATCAGGGGTGCTGACCGGAGAACCGTGGGAAGGTCTCCCACTCGTTCCGGAGGTTCTTTTCGAAGGTGCTCTCCATGAGCCCCCCGATGCCGAAGACTCGCATCTCCAAGGTGACGTCGATGGTCATCAGGCACCCGCCGCCATCGACCGACTCGATCCGAACGGTTGCCTCTTCATGCCACTTGTCGGCGAGCGTGGAAGGAATGCGCCGCCACGTGCCCGTGCGGGTCGCCGAGGCGAACGTGCCTTCCTCGGTCTGTCGGAACCCGGCTCCGAGTACCTTCGCAATCGGCCCCGGAAGCTCACGCCGTGGCGTCACGGCCACCTTCCGGACGACCTCCTCGCCGGTGTTGCTCTGCTCCTCGATCGACCACTGCGGCCACCCCAGGGCCTCCTGGTAGAACTGCTCGTTGAACTTGCGGTCTAGGAACTGCTCCCAGACCCGCTCAGGCGGGAGGGAGCAACTGAGAACCATAGTGAATTTGCCCATGCAGGCAGGGTAGGAGCGGACCGACACCTGAAGTCGCAAGGAGTCACAAAGCCACCCAAAAGGTTTAGACGAACGTCAACCCGGCGGTGGCGACGTGCACGGCAGGGGAAGCAGGCACCTCGACCGAGTTGACGCATAGCCAGGCCACTTGCCCCGGCGTCTAGCGCTGTCGACACCTCCCCGCCCCCGTGCCAACGCCGGCCACCGCCCTGAGGCCGCGACAGCGCCTCCGAGGCCATTCGCTGAAAAGGCACCAACTCATCCGGCATGAGCCCCTCAGCACTCCCCACGGCGACCGACAGCCCACCCAGCCGCCCAAATGAGATGAACTCTCAGGCAGCTCTCGCAGCCAGTCGGTCGGCTCCCTCCGCGACTTGGGGAGGAGGGAGCCGGAAGGCCCGGACGGCGAATCGGCCCCGGCAGACCCGCGTCGAACGGGTGGGCCTCGCCGCCGACGGGACCCTGGCCATGCCTTTCGATCCCGACCGCGCCGGCTAGTACGCCGGCTCCGCGGCTCCGGGAGACAACGGCAACCGTTCCAGCGGAGGAGGCCTGACCCGGCTCCCGCCTCGGATACCGTGTTCCTCTACGGGGTGCCATAACGGATGTGACGCCCCCCACCGGAGGTAGTCAGCGTATGAGTTCAAAGCGCAGCAAGAATCCAGCCCTGCCCGTACTTGACGACGCATTCCGACTCGCGTCGGTCAAGGACGCCGAAGAGTCCACCCGTGACTTGGCCGCGCGGCTGGCCACCACCGAGCTGCGCCGCGTTTCCCACCCGGGCCGGGTCACCTGGGAGCCCACCGATCAGGCCGAGCCCGTACCGGTCCCGCCGACTGTGGTCGACGGTGACGGGGACCTGTGGCTGCGGGACCTGGGCACTGGCACATGGACCATGCCCGAGTTCAACCCGAAGGAGTTCCCGGCCCGCTGTGGCGAGGTTCTGACGTGGAACCAGCTTGCCCGCGAGTTCGGCCCGCTTACCGGACTGGCCGACGACCGCCGCATCGGCGGCGGCCGGCGTCGCTGACCGCGCAGCCTTCAGGCTGACCACGCCCCTGAAGCGCCCGTTACGGGTAGCTGGGAGCTCCAGCTCACCGGCGAGCTCGACGAAGGCGGCGAGCTGCTGAGCACGACGGTGGGGTGCGACGGCGTCGAGCGGCGTCGTGCGGGCCCGGCGCCACCGATGTCTTCGGTGCGGCTGGCGTCGGTGGACCAGCCGGGCAGCGGTCGGCCTTCACCGGCCACCTCGTCGAGGTAGCCGCCTGGTATCGCGCGGTGCTGACTGAGCTCTACCGCAGCGTCGTCACGCGCGTCGACTCCGAGCAGCCAAACGAAGGTGCGAAGTCGTAGCCCTGAGGGCTACGACGAGGGGATGACCGTCTTCCCTTGTTCCAAGTGCGGCACCGCGATCACGCCGGAGCTGGCCGAGCTGGCCGCCGTTCCCAACGTGTCCGACGCTGAACGCGACCGGGACAAGGAGAGACGTCGGGTACCTTCCACCGTTCCGCGGGGCCGCTCCGTGATCGATTGCGAACCCTGGGGACCGCCCTACGTCGTGCAGGGTGCAGGACGCCCAGGAAGACCCGAAGCCGGCGCAGTCCCGAGGGCCGCTGGTCTGTCGTGAGGAGGGTTTCGTCATCTCGGCTGGTGTTCAGGGCACGGTGCTGATGCACCCGGAGGGCGCCCCCGCGCTTCGAGCGCTGCCCGACTGGGAGCACCTACAGCGGCTGCTGCGGGCCGGCTGGTGACGAAGGGCTCAACCGAGCCTGCCCCTGCGGCGCAGCGGTCGCAACGCGAGCGGGGATGCTTCGGACCCTACGAACTGCACCTCGACCCCGTTCGAACCTACGGGTTCTCCCAATAGGCCCGCGGAACGGCCGACCTCTATTTCACGACCACTTTCCGTGTTGGACGTACTTCGGGGACAAGCTCAGCGTCGAGCTGGGCCGGTTCGGATAAGAGGTTCAACAGCAGCCGTTGATCATGTTGCCTTCGCTTCGGATGGTCGTCGGTTTGGCCGTGGGGCAACGTCAGTAGGAGCTGTGATCAGCCGTTGTTCCTGGCGCGCTTCGCCCCGGGGCCGGGCTGGGAACGCGTGAGGTCGTTGTTCGAGGCATGGGTGGCCCAGTCCCGCAGCCGGCGCCAGGCCGTCACTCCGGAACAGCCCACGGTCTCCGCGGGGACATCGCGCCACGCAACACCGGTCCGCAGCACGAACAGGATTCCGGCGGGCGCCACACGGTCGGGAACACGCAGCCGTCCGGGATACCGGCGGCGCCATTCGGGACCAGGTGGCAGGAGCGGAGCAACCCCCTCCCACAGGTCGTCAGGAACAAGATCAGCTCGCACCCCGGACACACACTGCCGACCAAGATCGTCGAACACAAGGCCCGCAGTTCAACTCATTCAGGACGTCCAGCGTCTCGTCGACGTACCGCCAGGCGGTGGTCTCGGACATCCCGGCGGCGGCTCGGTTTCGCGCATGCGGACAGCGGTCATTCCCGCTCGGTAGCATGCATACCATTGCATGAACGGCATCCAGCCCAGGCTTTCAGACCGCCCACCAGCGGAGATGCCGCCAGATCGTCTGGTTCCGCGAGGACGCGGAGCCGTCGGGTGCTGGGGAGGTACAGAGAAACGGGGGGTGCGGCATGCATCGGCGGGTGCTATTGGGTCGCGATACGGAGCGTCGCACGCTGGCTGCTCTGGTGGAGCAGGGGGCCGCCGGTTCGGGCGGCGCTACGGTGATCACCGGGGCGCCGGGGATCGGCAAGTCGACGCTGGTCGCAGAGGCCGCGGCCGCTGCAGCACGCGGCGGGACCCGTGTGATCACCGCTGTGGGGGTCCAGTCGGAGGAAGACCTGCCCTGTGCCGGCCTGCACCAGTTGGTTCACCAACTACGCGACGGGATCGACGACTTGCCGGGACGCCAGCGCACCGCGCTGCTCGCGGCCGTCGGGCTCGTCGACGAGGCCGTACCCGATCTGTACCTCGTCGGCTTGGCCGCGCTGACCCTGCTGACGGACGCGGCGGCGAAGGCGCCCCTGCTGGTGGTCGTCGAGGACGCCCACTGGATGGACCGTGCCAGTCTCGATGTGCTCGGGTTCGTGGCGCGGCGGATCGAATCCGACCCCCTCGTTCTGGTCGCCGTCACCCGGCGCCTCGACGACCGCCTCAGCGGTGCCGGCCTGCCTGTGCTGCACCTGGGCCCGCTGACGGACGAGGTGTCGGGTGAGGTGCTGGACGCGGTGGCCCCCGGACTGGGACAGCAGGTCAGACGGCGGCTGTTGGAGGAGGCCGCCGGGAACCCGCTGGCGCTGACCGAGTTGCCGGTCGCGCTGCAGTCGGTCGGCGGGGCGTATGCGCTCAACCCGGGTCCGCTGCCGCTGACCGCGCGGCTGGAGCGGACGTTCACGGCACGGGTCTCCCGCCTGCCGGTCGACACCCGTGCGGTCCTGCTCCTCTCGGCCCTCAACGGTGACGGGACGATGGAGGAATGCCTCGCCGCGGCGACCCGGATGCTCGGGACGGCGGTCGACGCCGGTGCTTTCGAGGCGGCGATCGGCGCGGGCCTGGTGGAGGCCCACGGGCTGGCCTTCAGGCACCCCCTCGTCCGCTCGGCGATGCACCACGCCGCCACCGTCGTGGAACGCCAGGCCGCGCACGCCGCGCTGGCCGCCGCGCTCCAGGGGCAGCCCGATCGGCAGGCGTGGCACCGTGCCGCCGCCACCGCCGGTCTCGACGAGAGAGTGGCACGGGATCTGGACTCCACTGCCGGCAGAGCCCTGCGGCGCGGCGGTGTCGCCGCGGCTCTCGCCGCGCTGAGACGGGCGGCGGAGCTGACGAAGGATCCTTCCGTGAGGGCGGACCGGCTGCTCCGGGCGGCGGAGCTCGCACTGGAGTCGGGCCAAGGAGACGTCGCGACGCATCTGCTGACCCAGGCGCGCTCACTGGACCTTTCGGCACGGGACCAAGGCCGCGCGGCATGGGTCAGCATCGCTCTGGCCGAGGGGACGCGGGGCGAGGGCGCCGCGACCGCCGAGCTGGCCGAGCTGGCGGTCGAGATCGCCGCCGGCGGCGAGTCGACACTGGGACTGCGCATGCTGTGGAGCGCGGTCCTGCAGTGCTTCTGGGGAGAGCCGGGCCCGGCCGCCCGTGAGCGGGTCGCCGCCGCTGCCGACCGGATGCCCGTGCCTGCCGACAACGCCGACCTGGTCGCTCTGCGGGCGTACTCGGCGCCGGTCGAGCGTGGGGAAGGGGCTGTGGAGGGCCTGGCGAGTCAGCTGGAGCGCTCATCGGAGAACGCGGAGGGGGACCAGCTCCTAGGCGCCGCCGCGGTGACGGTGGGCGCTCCCGCCCTGGCGAGCCGATTGACGGCGAGGTCGCTGGACGCCCTGCGAGCACAGGGGAGGCTGTCGATGCTGGCCCGCGCTCTCTGCGTCCAGGCGGGGAGCGCCGCACGGCTGGGTGACGTGCGCGCTGGTTCCCTCGCCGCGGAGGAGGCCGCGTCGCTCGCCCGCGAGACCGGTCAGCCTCTTGTGCACGCGATGGTGAATGCCATCCGCGCGCAGCTGGCCGCCGTCAGCGGCGACCCGGCGGCAGAGGCATGGGCGGCGGAAGCCGAACGCGAGGCCCTTCCCAGCGGAGGGCGACCGGTGCTGGCCATCATGCAGATGGCCCGCGGGCAGGCGGCCCTCTGCCAGGGCCGCTACGGAGACGCGTTCGGCCACCTGCATCGCGTCTTCGACCCGGCCGACCCCGCCTTTCACCCCTGGCTGCGCTTCTACGCGGTCGCGGAGCTGGTCGAGGCGGCGGTGCGCAGCGAATCCGCGGAGGTGGCTCGCGACATCGTGCGGGAGCTGACCCCGCTCGGGGAATCGACGTCTTCGCCCGCCCTGCTCTGCGGGCTGCGACTGAGCCGGGCCCTGCTGAGCCCGCAGGTTGCCGCCGAGCCGCTGTACAGGGCGGCCCTCGACGCCGTCCCCACGGACTGGCCGTTCGAGGGGGCGCGGGCGCGCCTCGCCCTGGGCGAGTGGCTGCGGCGTCACCGGCGGCCCGCGGAGTCCCGCGTCGCCCTGCAGGCCGCACGCGAGATCTTCGACGCCCTCGGCGCGTCGGCATGGGCGGAGCGGGCACGGCAGGAGCTGCGCGCCGCGGGCGCCTCGTCTCCGCGCCAGGATCCGGCCGCGGTCGATCGGCTGACCTCGACCGAGCTGCATGTCGCCCAGCTCGCCGCGCAGGGTCTGACGAACCGGGAGATCGGCGAGCGGTTGTACGTCTCGCCCCGGACGGTAAGCACCCATCTCCAGCGGATGTTCCCCAAACTGGGGATCACGTCCCGCGGCGAACTCGCCGCGATGCTCGGCGGCACGACGACGTACCCCGAAAGCGCAGCGTCATGACGTACGCGGAAGACGCAGCACCATGACGTACGTCGAAGCCGTAGTCCGACGGACGCGGCCCGGCCTGCTTGATTCCTAGGTTTGTGCCATGCCCGGTGCGCACACGGCGGACGGGCGGGAAGGCACACCATGGGAACCATCACCGTCGGTACCGAGGGCTCGACCGGCATCGACCTCTACTACGAGGACCACGGGTCGGGGCAGCCGGTCGTCCTGATCCACGGCTACCCGCTGGACGGGCAGTCGTGGGAGAAGCAGACCGATGCGCTGGTCAAGGCCGGCTACCGCGTCATCACCTACGACCGCCGTGGCTTCGGCCGGTCGAGCAAGACCATGACGGGCTACGACTACGACACCTTCGCCGCCGACCTGGACACCGTACTGACGCAGCTGGACCTGCGTGACGTGGTTCTCGTCGGATTCTCCATGGGCTCGGGCGAGGTCGCCCGCTACCTCGGCGTCCACGGCTCGGAGCGGGTGGCGAAGGCGGCGTTCCTCGGTTCGCTCCAGCCGTTCCTGCTGCAGACGCCGGACAACCCCACCGGTGTGCCGCAGAGCGTCTTCGACGGCATCGCGGAGCAGGCGGAGGCCGACCGCTACGCCTGGTACGAGAGCTTCTTCGTCGATTTCTTCAACACCGACGAGACGCTCGGGTCGAGGCTCAGCGAGGCCGCGCTGCGGGCGAACTGGGCCACCGCCATCGATTCGGCGCCCATGGCGGCCTACGCGTGCGTCCCGGCGTGGCTGACGGACTTCCGGGCCGACGTGGAGCGCATCGACGTGCCGTCGCTGATCCTGCACGGGACCGCCGACCGCATCCTGCCGATCGACGCCACGGCCCGCGAGTTCCGCCGCCGCCTGCCCGAAGCGCGGTACGTCGAGATCGACGGCGCTCCGCACGGGCTGCTGCTCACCCACGCGGCCGAGGTCAACGCCGCCCTGCTCGACTTCCTCGCCGCCTGAGAACCGGCTCCTGTCACGAAAGGACCGCACTCCTGTGCCGGTTGTGAACAACCCTCTGTCGCAGCGCGACCGCGAGACCGCGGGAGCGGTGCTGCAGGCGACCCTGGCCGACCTGCTCGGCCTGTCCCTGGTGGCCAAGCAGGCCCACTGGAACGTGTACGGCCCGCGCTTCCGCTCGGTCCACCTCCAGCTCGACGAGGCCGCCACCCTCGCCCGGAACCACGCCGACACGGTGGCCGAGCGCGCGGCCGCCCTGGGCGTCAGCCCGGACGGACGGGCCGGGACCATCGCGAAAGCCAGTGGCGTGCCCGCCTTTCCGCCGGGCTGGACCAAGGACGGCGACGCCGTCGATGCCTTGGTGCACGCGCTCTCCGCCGTGACCGAAAGGCTGCGTGAGCGCATCGTCGCGATGGGCCCGGTGGATGTCGTCACCGAGGACCTCCTCGTCGGGCTGACGGCTGATCTCGAGAAGCAGAGCTGGATGTTCCAGGCGGAGAACCGGGTCTGATGGGGGAGAAGAGCAGGGGTGTCGAGGGCACGTGCACCGACCGGTTCGAGCCGGTACGGGCGGCGCTGGTGGCACACCTCGAAGCCGGCGAGGAGCTGGGGGCGTCGATCGCCGTCGATGTGGACGGGGTCATGGAAGTCGATCTCTGGGGTGGCCACGCGGACGCGGCGCGGACCGTTCCGTGGCACCGGGACACGTTGGTGAGCATGTGGTCGACCACGAAGACCCTCACCAATCTCGCGGCTCTCATCCTCGTCGACCGGGGCGCGCTGGATCTGCACCGCCCGGTCGCGCACTACTGGCCCGAGTTCGCCGCCCAGGGAAAGGAGCACATAGAGGTGCGGCACGTTCTGGCCCACACCTCGGGACTCTCCGGCTGGGAGCAGCCCTTCTCCATGGAGGATCTCTATGACCGGCCCACTGCGAGTGCCCGGCTGGCCGCGCAGGCACCCTGGTGGGAGCCGGGCTCCGCATCCGGCTACCACGTCCAGACCCAGGGGCAGTTGGTGGGAGAGCTCGTCCGGCGGGTCAGCGGACGCAGCCTGACGGAGTTCGTCGCCACCGAGATCGCCGAGTCGGCGCAGGCTGATGTCCAGATCGGCGCGCGACGGGCCGACTGGCCGCGTATCGCCGATCTGGTGCCCCCCTCGCAGCCAGGCGGTATACCCACGGGTCTTGATCCCGAGGGGATCTTCACCAGGACGCTGCTCGGAAGCCCCGCGCGCGACGAGCACGTCGACACCCCGCAGTGGCGCTCCGCCGAACTCGGAGCCGTCAACGGACACGGCAACGCACGTGGCCTGGCCCGAGCTCTCTCCGCCATCTCGCGGCGCGGCCAGGTCAACGGCCGCCGGCTTCTCTCCGAGAAGACGGTGGACAAGGTGTTCGACGTCCAAGCCGACGGAGTCGACCTGTTCCTGGGCGTCCCCGTCCGCTGGGGCATCGGCTACGCGCTCGCCGATCCGAGGACGATGCCGCACATGCCCACCGGGAGAATCTGCTTCTGGGTCGGCAGGGGCGGGTCGATCGTCATGATGGACCTCGACCGGCGCGTCACGTTCTCGTACACGATGAACCGGGTGGGCGACGGGCTCCTCGGTTCGGAGCGCACGCACATCTACCTCAGGCATGTCTACGACGTCCTGGAGGGTACCGGCTGAGGTGTGGCCGTAGGCTCCGCGCGGGGGGCCTACGGCACACCGCCGGACGTGCCGTCAACCGCCTCAAGATCTTTCGCGCGGTCGCCACACGCTGCGGGAAACGGCTCCGTATCCACCTCGCCACCGTCGCACTCGCAGCACTCATGATCTCGCGCCGCACATGGACCATGGTCCGGGAAACATTGCGCAGGAACGCCAGTGCGCGGCCGTCATCCGGCTGAAGGGCAGCTCGCTCCCTCATCCAGTCGAGGCTTCCGCGCCCACAGTGTGACGCGGCAAGCGTCACGAAGAGCGAGGGCTACCTCACCAACTCGGCCACGGGCTCGATCACGTCGAAGAACCGCTGCCCGTGGCACGTCGCACCGCCCTCCATGTCCGCGAACCAGCAGTCCGCCGGCGGCTGAATCGGTTCGGTCGCCCCAGGAGGACGGCGCTCCTCGCCCGGTGGAAGGGCGAGGACGAAGCCCCGGGACCCCCCTCGGGCCGCAGTCCGGCAGCCGCTTTCCGGGCCGCTGTCGGCCGCTGCCCACCAGCGCTCTGATCCGCGCTGCTCACGCGGCGTAGACGGACGCCCGTCAATCACGTACCGGCGAAACGACCCGGGCCCCGTTCCTCGACGCACCCAGCTGCCTCGCCTTTCGGTCCGTCGAGCACCATTCATCGAACAAGAGGGATTTCACCCATGCGCAAGACCCACCTCGTCCGTCCGAGCAGCAGATCCGTACTGCTCGGTGTCACCGCGGCCGTCGGACTGTCCGTCGCCGCCGTCACCCTGCCCGCTGCGGCAGACGCCACGCCCCACCACCCCGCACGTCCGACGATCGTGCTGGAACACGGAGCGTTTGCCGACGCCTCGAGCTGGGACGGTGTCGTCGCCCGGCTGCAGCGCGCGGGCTACCCGGTGGTGTCCGCCGCCAACCCGCTGCGTGGTCCGGCGAACGATGCCGCTTACCTGCGCAGCGTCCTCGACCACATCGACGGGCCCGTGGTCCTGGTCGGCCACTCCTACGGCGGCACCGTCATCAGCCAGGCCGCTGCGGGCCTCGAAGGCAAGGTGAAGGCACTGGTCTACATCGCGGCGTTCCTGCCGGACGAGGGCGAGAGCTCGATCGGACTGACGGACAAGTTTCCCGGCAGCACCCTCGGCCAAGCCGTCGAGTCCGTCCACTACGTCCTGCCTGACGGTGATCAGGGCGCGGACGTGTACATCAAGCCGGAGAAGTTCCGCAGCCAGTTCGCCGCAGACGTGCCGAAGGACAAGGCCAGGCTCATGGCTGCGGGGCAACGTCCGATCGCTGCCGCCGCTCTGGAGGAGAAGTCCACCCAGGCCGCCTGGAAGACGATCCCCTCCTGGTCACTGGTGACCACGGAGGACCGCAACATCCCAGTGGCTGCCCAGCGCTTCATGTCGGCCCGTGCCCATGCCCGCACGACGACCATCGACGCGTCACACGCGGTATCCGTATCCCGCCCCGAGGCCGTCACCCGCATTGTCGAGCAGGCGGCCCGCACGGTCCGATGACCGAGGGCCTTGCCCTGTCGCTCAGCGCACGTCCGCGCACAGCGGGTCTGATGGGGGTTCGGGTGGCAGGCTGACCTGCCCCACCACCGCGGTTCCGGTTCTGGTTACCGAACCTCTTTCATCCTGTGCTGGAGGGCGAAATGGGCTGGTCAGCGGGCGTGGTGACGAGACAGAGCCGCCGATCGTGGGCGTGGTGATTCCGCTCACCACGCCCACGACCGAAGAGGCCCTGAAGGTTTTCGCATCCTGCCGTGCTCGGCGTCCCGCATGAGCTGGTCGAGCATGTTTCCCGGCTGCTGTATGAACACCGCCGGGCCTGCGACACACGCTGGCGCAGGCCCGGCCGCTTCCAGCAGTCGCTGCTCACCCTGGTCCATCCGCGGAAGAATGTGACGTTCTCGCGGCTCGGAGCCGCCGCCGGAATGCCCGAGGCCACCGCCTGGCGGTACGTCGACGAGACGCTGGACGTCCTGAACGAGTTGAGCTGCGGGATGGGACCGAGGCCGGTATGTGGCCGCGCCTGCACGCTGCCCTGTTGAGCGAGCTGCGCTGCGCCGACCTGCTGGATTCATCTGATCGTCGACCGGCACGGAATCCCGCTCGCTGTCACGCTGACCGGCGGGAATCGGCACGACGTCACCCAGCTCCTGCCGCTGCTCGACGCGGCCCCGGCGATCCGGGGCCGGCGGGGACGTCCCCGCCGCAAGCCCCGGCGTGTGTACGCCGACCGGGGCTACGACTACGACAAGTACCGCCGCCTGCGCATCCCATTCTGAAGCGATCAGCCGGCTACGCTGAACCACCCCGGCCGCTCATCGGCCAGAAGCGGTTGCAGCGACCGCACTGCGGCCCGCAGGTGCTCATCCGTGACGTCAAGAGACTGCGGCAGGCTCAGCCCATGCCTACGCAGCCGCCAGAGGTTGAAGACTTCACTCCCGTAGGCCGCAAAGTCCACATCGGCCTCCATGCCGTTGTCGCACACGAAGCGTCACCCTGCTTCATGAACGGTGCAGGAGTAGGTGCCGACCTGCCCGCTTCGGTTGATCCGGCTCCAACGGGCGCGGCCGAGGACATCTGCCAGTCGCTCAAGCGCCGGGATCGCCACCTCATGGCCTCGTCAATCGCGTTCAGAGCGTGGACGTAACCGAGCACGAGGTCCCGTTCAGCCCCAACACGTTCCATACGACGCCATCCCCCCTGAGCCCGTGAGCGAAGGGATCCTTCCATGGGCCGCCGGCGTCTCGGCAGGACAGCATTCTGAAACGATCAGTTAACCGGCTGCATCGTGTATGCCTTCTCTGCCTCCGGATCTCATTCTGAAACCATCAGTTCAGGCAGTGAGAGCGACGGCCCGTGCGGCCGTGCCCGGATCCGGCGAGCGCTCGGGCCGAAGCCGAGGTGACCCCCGTCAGCGGAAGCTGTCCACGGCAACACCAACGACTGCACCCGGTTCACCGCCGTGATGGAGGCGATCCGGGTGCCCCGGATCGGACCGGGGCGGCCCCGGGTCCGGGCCCGATCACGTCCTGTGTGACAGGGGCTACAGCTCGAAGGCGATCCGCGCCTGGCTTCGCCGCAAGGGCATCGCCCACACGATTCCCGAGCGGGCCGACCAGGTCCGCAACCGGGCCCGGCGAGGCAGCCGAGGAGGCCGCCCGCCGGCCTTCGACCGCGAGATCTACAAGCACCGCAACGTCGTGGAACCGCGCTTCAACCGCCTCGAGCAATGGCGCGGCATCGCCACTCGCTACGACAAAACCGCCCAGTCTTACGAGGCAGCCGTCACCCTCGCATCAGTCCTGATGTGGGCGTGACATGTGACGACAGAACCTAGGGAGCGGATGTCGCGGATGACCCGGTAGCCGAGCCGTCGGCCGCCAGCGCGCGGCGATCAGCTACTCGGTCTTCCGACGGCGGACTCCACAGGGGCACCTCTATCGGAGGGTGTCGTGAGTGTGAGGCCGGTCGCGGTGACGCATCCGTTGATGAGGTCGCTGCGGTGTCGGATTTGACGGAGGCCGTGTCGTAGCCGGCGGATGAGGTACCCGGGGTCGGTCAAGGCGGTGTTGACCTGGGTGGTGCGGCGTAGAACCGATCACGCCTTCGACGGGTTGAGGTCGGCGCGCCGAGTCGCCAGGAGCGGCGCGCCGAGGCGGCACCTGCGCCGTGGTCAGGAGCCGTGGGGGAGGGCGTCGGCGGCCCCGAGGGTGGTCGCCGTCGACCCGCGGAGCGTCGAGACGGGTTGGCCCGTCCAGCGCTGCGCCGCGCGGCGTAGGCCACCGGCGTCGGCGTAACCGGCGCGCCTGGCGATGGTCTCCAGGGTCATGTCGGTGGAGGCAAGCAGGCGCAGGGCCTGTTCGCGGCGGACGTCCTGGAGCTCGTCCGACCACGTCGTCCCGTGTTCATCGAGGCGGCGCTGCAGCGTACGGGCGCTGAGGCCCATGTGCCGGGACATGGACCGCAGGGTGGGCAGCTCAGTGTCCAGCGCGGCCCGAAGCCTGGAGCGGAAGAGGTCCAGCCAGTCACGCAGGCAGATCGCTTGGCTAAGGGTCTGTTCGGCGTGTCTTCGGAGGATGGCGGACAGGCCCGGAGCGTGGTGCTGAGGAGTGAGGAGATCCGCGGCTTTGAACGTGATGGAGTTGACGGGGCTGGCGAAGTCGATCGCGTTGGTGCCGTAGAGCTGGGTGAGGGTGCGGTGGTCGTGAGGAGCCCTGGTCGCCAGTGTGACCCTAGTTGGCACGATCGTGCGTCGGCTGCCCTCGCTGAGGCGCTTGCGGAGCAGCGCGAGGGAGTAGGCGCGTATGGCCGCGGCTACGTCGTCGGTGAGGTCGGCCGCGTTGACGTGGCTGAGAGTGACCCGCTGTTCGGTCACCTCGATGTGGAGGGCTTCGGTGCCGGCGTCGGCGGCGGTGGCGAGGTAGCGGCCGGCGTCGCGGAGGCCTTCCAGGGGTGTTGGCGCTTGCGTGATCAGGTGGTCCCAGACGCCGAGGGCGCCCAGGGTGCTCTCTCGCGCCATGTGCAGGACCACCTCCTGCCAAGGGGCCTGAAGGGTCATGAGCTCCCAGAGGCGCACGTTGGTGGACGCGGGCGTGCGGTAGCGGTCGTTCGCCAGCTGATCGGGTGCCATCCCGAGCAGGCCGGAGTAGGTGTCGGGACGGACTCCTAGCCGGGCGGCGGCCGCCGCGTTCACGCGGGTGAAGGCCGCGGGCGTGGTGCCGGGAAGCTCCGGAACGGCCGCGGCGGCCGGATGTCGCTCGCCGAGGGGGCGAGTTCGGCTGTCGTGGCGCGTGAGGCCTCCTTCGTGGCACGCCTGGCCCTCGGACGGACGAGCAGGTCGATCTACAGTCATGTCTCGTCCTCGTGCGGCGGCGCTGCGGGCGTGGGTGTCGTGGCTCTCCGTTGGGAATGGCGCTGGCGCCGGGGCTCGGTGGTCACCGGCCTTCGGCCTCGTCCTCGTCTCCCTGGCCTGGGCGACGGCAACGCGGTGCGTGGACATCAACAGTCCCCCCGTTGATTCATATCTTGGTCAAAGGGGATGTTAACCGAGTTCACACCCTTGCGGGCCAGGGGGTGTCCCACCCGGGCCACTTGATGCCCGGAAAGACGTGAAAGGACATGCATTGCGTTACGTGAGGAGAATCGCCGCGCTGAGCGGGGTCGTGGCCATGGGCGCGCTGGCCGCCGTGGCCGCCCTGACCAACCCGGCCGCGGGCGCGCCACGCGCCCTCGCGACCGAAGACGTCCCGGGGTTTGTGGCCGAGGAGTTCGGCTACCCGAACGCGGACTCCATCCTGCGGGAGAAGGGCATCGTGCTGAAGCGAGGCGACGGCCACATCACCCTCGCCGAGTGCGGCAGCGAGACGGGCCTCCTGCAGATCATGCGGCGCCCGGAGGACGCGTACCCCGTGTGCTTCAAGGTGACCGGGAACTCCGGCTTCCTGACCGTGGAGATCCCCTCCGTCTACGGCGTCAAAGGCAACGACTACGACACCACGGTCGACATGACCGTCGGCACCGAGCAGAAGTCGTTTGCCGTCAACCCGAACCAGTGGACGGCCGTGGGGGAGACGACCGACCCGGAGGCCCGGGAGTACATGCTCGTGGAGATCCGGACCCAGAAGTAGGGAGCGTCGGGCCCCCGCGAGACTGGGGCAACAGCTCGAGCGAGGCCCGGCAGAGGCCCGGCCCGGCCGATCCCGATGCGCCGGCACCCCGTGGGCCCGCGCCCACCGGCCCACCTCGTCCCAGACGGTCCGCTGACGCCACCCCTGCGCGTGTCGTCGCCCCACCTGCCCGGACCGCGACATCCGCCCATCGACCGAAACGAAGGTTCTTGCGTGCAGACAACCTTCTGGAGCCGTCGACGCTTCGTCACAGTCGTGACAGCCACCATGGCCGCCGCGTCCACTCCAGCCCTTGTCAGTTCACCCGTGCGAGCGGACACCGCCCCTGCAGGAACCGGCGGCCTGCTCGAACTCCCCGACACCCCGCGGGCCAGGGCCGTGCGTGCCCACATGCTCGGCGGCAAGGCCACCACGGCCGCTGCCGCGCGGGCCCTGAGCGGTACCGACGCCGACATCACCACGTTCCTCGCCGAAGAGCTCCCGAAGACGACGGCGGAGGACAACCGCGTCGCCGTGTTCTCCCACCTCGCGCGGGGCGGAAAGGCCATCCGCAGGGACGCGTCCGCCGCGCTCGACGGAGGTGCGGACACCATCGCCGCGTTCGTCCGGGACGGCTACCGCTCCGCGATCACCGAGGACCTCCGCGTCGCGACACTCGCGCTTGTGAACACGGGCGGAAAGGCCGTCAAACGCGACGGCTCCGCCGCCCTGGACACGGGCACCCAGTCCGCGCTCGAGGCCTTCCTCACGACCGGCCAGTACACCGCCCGACTAGAGGACATGCGCATCGAGGTCACGGCGAGCCTCGTCAACGCGGGGCCCGAGCTGAGCAAGTACGCCAACCGTGCCCTCAGCGGCACCGCGGCCGACGTCCGGTGGTACCTCGAAACCGGCCAGCACATCGCCCGGGCCCGGGACCAGGAAGCCGCCTCCATTGAGCAGCTCGTCGCGGTCGTAGTCCGCGAGTCACAGCGTGCCCAGGCGAAGACCGACCTGGCGATCGAGGCGTCCGAACGGGCCGTCACGGCCGCGGACAAGGCGAAAGCGGCGGCCGAGACCGCGGCGGCCGAGGCCGCGCTGGCACAGGACGACGTGACCAAGTCCGCCACCGCCGCCACCAAGGCGGCGAAGGCCGCTCAAGGAGCCGCGTCGGCCGCCCGCACCGCGATGCGCTCGTCCAACGCGGCGGTCGAGGCCTCCCGCCGTGCCTCGTCGGCCTCGACGGCCGCCTCCCAGGCCGCGGCCACCGCCGGAGCGGCGGCTTCCCGCGCCTACAACGCGGCCATCGCCGCCTCGAAGGACGCTTCCAAGAGCGGTGAGGCCAAGAACGCCGCCGTGGCCGCGCGTAACGCCGCCGCCCAGGCGCGCAACTCTGCCGCGGCCGCGGACCAGGCCGCCGTCGCCTCCCAGCAGGCGGCCAGTGCGGGCGCCTCGGCCGCCTCCGCAGCACGCAACGCCGCGGCGGCGGCGAACGCCTCCGCACAGGCCGCCGTGGCCGCCGGCGCGGCCCAGGGCCAGGCCGCCGAAGCCAGGCAGCAGGCCCGGATCGCCGGCACCGCGGCGCAGCAGGCGACCAGCGCGGCGACCACGGCCCAGAGCCTGGCCGGCACCGCGGCCGCTTCGGCGCGCGCCTCGCGAGACGCCGCGAACTCGGCGGCCGGCCACGCGGAGAAGGCGGCGGCCGCCGCCGAGGACGCGGTCGAGCACGCGGGACAGGCCGTCGACTTCGCCAACAAGTCCACCGCCTTCGCGGCCGAGGCGGTCAAGGCCGCCGACGCCGCCACCAAGGCGGTCATGGACGCCGAGGAGGTCGAGCGCAAGGCTCGCGAGGCCGAGATGGCGAACCTGGAGGCGGACAAGAGGCAGGCCCTTGAGGAGGCGCGCGCCCTCGCTGCGATTGACGCTGCGGACCGGGCCGCCGCCGCCGGCAGGCGGACCCAGCAGCAGCAGACGGAGGCCGCCACACGGGACCTGATCAGCCGGGCCGAACAGGCCTTGTCCGGCGGCGACATGAGCCTCGCCGCTACGCTCGGCCGCAAGGCCGCGATCGCCCTGCTCGACTCGAAGGGCACCTGGACGCGCGAGGCGGCCCAGTTCGCGCTCTCGGGCAGTGACTGGGACGTGTACTCCTGGATCGACCTCGACCGCTCCCTCGCCGAAGCACAGGACGACCGCGAGACCGCCCTGTACATCGCTCAGGTCTCCGATCCCACCGTCGCAGCCGCCGCCGCCGCGGCCTTGGCGAACGGCAGTGCCGCGGCCGTGGGGGACTTCAACACCTCCGGCGTGCTCAGGGCGCGCGCTACGGAGAACAGGATCAACATCTTCCGGATCCTGAACGCCAATCTGGGCACCGCCGTCAACCGTGCCGGCAATGCGGCCCTCAACTCCAACACTCCGAAGGCGCTCCAGGAGTTCTTCGACACCGAGCTGGAAGTGGCGGTGCGAGAGGACGACGCGGTCACCGCCACGTCCCTCCTCACCACCGGGGGCCCTTACGTCAAGTCGTACTCCGAAGTGGCGCTCGAAGGGCCCGGCTGGATGCGGCGGGAACTGGTCGAGCACCTTCGGCACAAGGGGGCTCAACTCGACCACGACTCCCTTAGCCACCAGTCGGCCATGAAGGGCGTCATCTCGGCTGCCTACAAGCTCGCCCTGGAGGCCCAGAAGGAGGCGGCCCTCGCGTCCGAGGTGGCGGCCAACGCGCGCAAGGCCGGCCAGGAGGCCCAGGAATGGGCGGACAAGGCCGTCACAGCCGCCAACGACGCCTCCACCTACGCCGCCCAGGCCAAGGCGAACGCCGACGCCGCGGACAAGTCGGCGGTCGACGCCCAGGCGTCCGCGGCCAAGGCGAAGACGGCCGCCACCACCGCGCGAACCGCTTCGCGCGCGGCGAACCACTCAGCCAACCGCGCCATCGACGCCGCACGCAGCGCCGTGACGTCCTCCGCCCAGGCGCGAGGGTCGGCGACCACCGCCCACCACGCGGCCGTGACAGCCGGCCAGAACGCCAACGTCGCCGCCCGCGCCGCGAGCCAGGCACGCCAGACCGCGCTGAACCTGCGCACCAAGGAGATAGCCGAGCAGGCGGCCCGGGACGCCGAGCAGGCGCGGAAGGACCGGGACACCAGGACCAACCCGTCCGACACGCCCGAGAACGACCAGGTCAACCCGAACGGATCCCAGCCCGAGCAGGAGCAGTGGTGGGAGGACGCGAAGTGGTGGGCTGACGCCGCCGGAAAGACCAGCACGGCCACCGGCCTGCTCGCGGCTGGCTTCGGAGTCGCCTCCATCTTCCTCCCGGCGGCACCGGTCACCCTCACGATCGGCGCCGTCCTCGCCGGGGTCTCGCTGGTGGCGGGCGGCGTCAGCGTCGTCGCCACCGGCATCGAGTACGGCTTCACCAGTGGCGAGTTCATGAACGCCCTGGGGGGATTCGGGCTCAACCTCGTCACGCGCGGAGGCGGCGGAGTCGTCGTCCCGGCGGTGAAGTCCGTCGCCAAGAAGGTCGGCGAGGTCGTCGACGACGTCTTGTCTCCGGTGATCCTCGATTTCGTCCGCTGACCCCACGCGCCCGCCCCGCAGGCCGCGTTCCCCGGACCGGCACAGCCGGCCCCCGTCACCGCCGTGCGGCGCCCGCCCGGGCGCCCTCGGCCCACACCTCAGCATCCAAACGGAGAAACACATGTCACGCCTCAAGAGACGCGCCCAGGTGTCCGCCACCCTCGCCCTCGGCGCCGTGAGCCTCAGCCTGCTCGGCTCCCCCTCCCAGGCTCTGCAGGGCCCTGATGCCACCGCGGCCCACCACTTCACTGCCCGCATCCTCATAGGTGACTCCGACCGCGCCTGCACGGGGACGCTCGTGTCCCAGCGCTGGGTCCTGACCGCGGCGTCCTGCTTCGCCGCCGACGGCCGGCCGGCGGCCGGTAAGCCCGCCGTCGCCACCACCGTCACCGTCGGACGCACCGACCTGACACAGACCACCACCGGTGCCGTCCGCACGGCCGTCGAACTCGTCCCGCACCCCGACCGGGACCTCGTGCTGGTCAAGCTGAACACCGGCGTCGCCGGCGTGAAGCCCGCCGCTCTGGCCGCCACGCCCGCCACCGCCGGCCAGGCCGTCACGGCCGCCGGCTTCGGCCGGACCAAGACCACCTGGGTCCCCGACAAGCTGCACACCGGTGCGTTCACGGCGACCGGCGACACCTCCGCGAACATAGCCCTGACCCCGGCCGGCGACGCTGTGATCTGCCAGGGCGACGCTGGCGGCCCGATCCTGCGCGCCAACGGCCAGACCCAGGAACTGGTGGGCGTGGCCAGCAGGTCCTGGCAGGGTGGCTGCCTGGGCACCCCCGCCACCGAGACCCGCACCGGCGCCGTCGCCACCCGCGTCGACGACGTACGTGCCTGGATCACCAGCTACGCCACCCCCGTCCCGGGCGACCTGAACGGCGACAACAAGCCCGACCTCGTCGCCGTCGACGACACCGGCAAACTCTTCCTCTACCCCGGCACCGGCACCGGCGCCCTGGGCGCCCGGGTGCAGATCGGCACGGGGGGCTGGGGTGGCGCGTCGGTGACCCACCGCGGTGACTGGACCGGCGACGGCATGGAGGACATTGTCGCCGCCATCGCGGGAGAACTGCGCGTCTACCCCAACCGAGGGGACGGCACGCTCGCCGCACCGGTCAAGATCGGCACGCTGCCCACCACCGCTCGTATCGTCGGTATAGGTGACACCACCCTCGACGGCAAGCCCGACCTCCTCGCCATCTACGACGACAAGCTGTACCGCTACGCGGGCGTCTCCGGCCCCACCCCGTCCGTGGGCGCACCCCTCCTCATCGGTACCGGCGGCTGGAACGTCATGACCCTGACCGCCCCCGGCGACGCCGACAAGGACGGTCGCGTCGACCTCCTCGCCCGGGACACCCGCGACGGCATTCTCTACAGCTACCTCGGCCAGTCCAACGGCACCTTCAGTGACCGCACCGAGTTCGGCCGCGGCTACACCGTCGCCAACCGGCCGCTCATCGCAGGCGCCGCCGACGCGGACCGCAACAGTGTTGCCGACATGTGGGCCACCGCCGGCGACGGCACCTTGAGGTTCTACAAGGGAGGGGCCGACATCCACGGTCCGATCGACGGCCCGAGCATCGAGGTCGGCAGCGGCGGCTGGGGCGCCATCAGGTCCATCAGCTAAGTAGCCGCCGGGCGGACCCGGCACCACCGCTGACGAGCGCCCCCGTTCCCCTCTGCGCGCGGGAACGGGGGCGCTCGGTTCGGGAGGCGCGTCTTGCGTGCGCGTCCCCGATGAGGCGCTTCCGGCGGGTCGTTGCTACCCGCAGGAGAAACCGCGCATCACCTTCCCCCAACCGCCAGAGAACAGACACGTTCCCGAAAGGGAGGAAATGAGATCATCCGTGCGCTACAGACGTGCCCGACGGGGCATAGCCATGGTGCTGCTCGTCGCGGCGGTGGGCGTGTCCACCACCGGCATGAGCCCGTCGAAGACTGCCACGAGTGATGCCCCCCGCCTCGTGGCCGCAGACGAACCGGCCGCTGGGCCGACGGCACGAACCCCCTCGCAGACGACCCCCTTGTCCGTGGTACGCGAAGAGCACTGCGCACCCACGGGACCACGAGAACGCGCGACGGGCGCCACGGAAGCCTGTGTCCGCACCCGACCGGCCTCCGCGCGGTCGGCGAAGCGCGCCACGGTCGAAGCCGCTCCGGCGAACCGCGCCGCCCTCCTCGACGCGGGAAGCACCGCGAGCGCGGAGAGCTGCGCGATCGGCACCTCCGGATCCTGGGACCACGAGCGTTTCCGGTACTGCGTCTCCGGGATCGAGGTCCTCTACACGCTGAGGAACGAGCAGGGCACGCCCGTCGGTACGGGCACGCTCCTCGTGTCGAGCAGCGCGACCCTCCCCGCGCAGGGCACGACCTGGGACGAGCACGTGTCGGTCACCATGACGAAGGCCACCGGCAGCGTCACCAGCCTCGCGGTTAGATTCAGGTCGGCCTGCACGACGGGCTGCACGGCGACGAAGAACGCCCCGTGGTACCTCGCGAACCTGGTCGAGGGACAGTCCCAGGACGGAACCGTCTCCTACGCGTCGAACCCCGCTCCCGGCGCGCAGCTGCAGTTCGAGACGTCGTACCGGCTCTTCGTGACCGCGGCCGGCGCCCAGGCCACGGATCCGAACGCGTCGTGGGCCAACCCGCGCAGGATCCGCTGCGACCACGCGGTCGGCGGCACCACGCCCGCTGGCTGTGCGATCCCCTCCGTCACGCCCGTCCTGCCGATGAGCGCAGGGAGCACCGAGCCCGGTGCCGCCGTGGCCGCCTACGAGTGGGCGCAGAAGAACCTCGTCGACGGCTGGGGCAAGGGCAAGCCCCTGACCCGGTCGACGAGCGGTGTGGCCGACCGCACCGCCCGCACCTGCGGAGGCTTCACCGCGCAGACGGACCTCGTCGACTCGGACAGCTGCGGTGAGTTCCCCTTCGCCGAGACGAAGGAGGGCGGAACCGACGGCGACCGGTGCGTCGAGGTGATCCCCAACCTCGGCAACGGCGAGTGGGACACCTACGTACTCGGAGACAGCCGCGATCTGGACAGGACGAGCCCGTGCGTGCGCGCCCATGTCCCGTTCGGCGCCAAGCAGTTCGCCGATGCCCAGCTCGCCGCGGGCTTCGCAAAACAGCGGGTGATCGACGCGGACCCGTTCGAGGTCGAGTTCACCACGCCGAACACCGGCCCGCACGGCCGCTGCCTGGACACCACGCCGGCCGGCGCCCTGCCCAACGGCGACGGCTGGATCCTGAACACCACCGAAGCGGTCCTCCACGTCAACAAGACGACCGTCCCGCTCGGCCCGCCCGGTCAGCGCCCGACCAGGGCCCAGGCGTGCGTGGGCCGGACCACCACCAAGGGCACCGCCGCCCAGGGAGACATCACGGGGTGGCAGGACGCGCAGCTGTTCAGGCAGTCCACGTCGGTCACGGGCTCGCTGGCCCGGTGTCACCTCATCGCGAACATCATCGGCGGCAGGGGCATCCAGACCAACCTCGTCCCCTGCTGGCAGTCCGGGATGAACACCGGAACGCCCAGCATGCGGACCTTCGAGAAGATGGCGCAGGACCTGGTTCAGGGAACCGTCGCAGGTCTGGGAGCGGACGACGGAATCTTCTACCAGGTGACGCCCGTCTACAACGACGAGAACAGCACCATCCCGGTGGGAGTCACGATGAACGCCCAGATCGAACGGGCGAACGGGACGACCGAGGAACTGTTCCCCAACGTCTACATCCCCAACACCAGGGGGGACACCCTGCTGCTCAACCTCGGTAACTGACCACAACCACCCTCGCGCCATCGGGAGCCGGTATGAGCTTCACCACCCCGCCGCGGCCGCTCGACGTGACCGCGCTCTTCCCTCGACTCGCCCCGCTGGCGCGTACAGCGACCCGGCTGCACCCCCGGCCCGGGTCCCCGTCCGTGCACGACAGCTCCGTCGGCGGGCCGCTCCTGTGGCCCGCCGACGAGCCGTGGCCGCACTGCGATCGGCCGCATGACCGCCGGGCGGCGCGCGTGCTGCGCTCTCCGGACGACATCCGCACCATGCGCCGCATCCGTAGGGCGGCGGCCGAACGCCGGCTCCGCGACCCCCACGCCCCCGTGGCCACGCCGGGGGAATCGGAGACGGAGCAGCAGTTCGGCGCAGGCAGGCCGTGGTTCGACGGGCCGATCCCCATGCTGCCCGTGGCCCAGCTTTACACCCAGGACGTCCCACTTCCGGTCGGCCCTGCCGACGCCGATCTGCTCCAGGTCCTGTGGTGCCCCTTCGACCACGAGACGGAGCACCCCCGGACCGCCCTCTTCTGGCGTTCCTCCGACACCGTGACCGACATCCTCGACACCCCGCCCGAGCCCTCCGTGGTCCAGGAGGCGTGGTACGTGCCGGAACCGTGTCTGCTCTCACCGGAGCGGATCAGCGAGTACCCCGATCCCCTGGAGCTCGGCGAGGAGCTGCGGCAGCAACTGGGTGACGTGAGCCAGTGGGAGCAAAATGGAGCCTCGTGGGACAGCGGCGGTGTGCTCTCGCCGCAGGAGTTCTACTTCCACAACCTGTGCCATGCCCCCGGATGGAAGACAGGCGGGTGGACACGCTGGGGCCTCACCGACCCCGTGCCTCGCCCCTGCCCCACATGCGGCACTGAAACGACCCCGCTGCTCACCCTCGCGTGCGCGGAATGGGACCCAGGTACCGAGAGCTGGATGCCCGAGCAGGAACGGACGCACCCCACGCCCCTCCTCGGCACCCCACCCGCAAACTTCACCCTCATCGACATCGCCGGCGGATACGACCTTCAACTCCACGCCTGTCCGCTGTCCCCGCACCATCCGCACATCGCACTGGTCCAGTGACCGAGGGCCCGGGCTGGGCCGACGACCGGATGTTGAACGCTCCGGCGTCCACGTCGTGGGCGCCCAGGTGGCGGATATCCTCACCCCCTTCCACGAATGAGAAGGTCAGAGCGGTGCGCACGGGCTTCGGGTAGCGCAATGCTGCCGCAACCGTCCTGAATGCAGGTGGTCAGCCTGCGGGTCCGCTTCCCGCCGTCGAGCCCGCAGGCGTGGTTCGTGCCGGGCGAACCGGGCTGTCATCCGGCTCATGGCCGCCTCGAACGCTTCCGGCCATCGGGCGGCATCTATGCTGTGACCTGCGCTCACCGCCTCTCATCGTCAGTTCACACAACGATGATCAACGGTGGCCACACCCGGCTCCGCCTCCATCCCACCTGCAAGATGACGATTACCTGGAGCCAGGACAGCAGGGGCCGAGTCGGTGCTCTTGGCCTCATCAGGGTGTGCGCTCTGACCCGGGCACACCGCCTTCTCCTGTACTAGTGCTGTGCCGTTGTCAGTTCGTGGAGGGCTGCTGAACCTCCGTGCGTCCGCTACGTCGGCTGAACGTGACGTGCCGAAGCGCCGCCGTCCGCGGCCGGGATCTGTGAGCTGTGTGCCCAGGTCGTAGACACGATAAGGTCCGCTCGATACTTCGAAGCCTTCCGGTCTGCCGGAAGGCTTCTCGTGTTCTCGAGGAGGATCAGATGGCGGACTTTGTTGTCCGCAGAGCGGGCGCCGAGGACCGCGACGTCCTGGAACGACTCTGGCCGCTTTTCCTGCACGACCTGTCGGAGTTCTGGGGCATCCTGCCGAACCCGGACGGAACATACCGCCGCGAGTGGCTAGAGTCGGCGATCGGCGATCCCACCTGGTCGGCTTATCTCATATGGTCTGGTGACCGGCCGGTCGGCTTTGCATTCGTACGCGCTCTGGACAGCGATGCGCGCGTGCTGAACAGCTTCTTCGTGGTGCGTGGGGCACGCCGGTCGGGCCTCGGGTTGCGAGCGGTGCAGGCCGTCCTGGCCGCGCACCCTGGCCGTTGGGAGATCGCTTTTCAGGAGGAGAACGCGGGCGCGGCACGCTTCTGGCGTCACGTCGCTGGCGAAGTCGCGGGCGAGGCCTGGACCGAGGAGCGGCGGCCCGTGCCTGGGAAGCCCGAGCTGCCGGGGAACACATGGGTTGCCTTCGATGTGCGGTAGTCCTCCTTCGCGTTCGTTCGTGGAGGGGTGTGGGCCAGGCCGGCTGGTCACCGAGGTAGAGGTAGCAGGCACAGTCCATGCAGTCTTCGGGGCCGCCTACAGGCAGGCCGGGGGCAGGAGGTTGTCCTCGTACTTGCCTCGGCTGGCGAGGTAGAGGGCGAAGCCCCAGGTGTGCAGGACGCCGGTGAAGCGCAGGCGGCATAGCGGCAGTGGTTCCTCCTCGCCCGGCAGTTCCCCCGCCACGTAGGCGAATCCGGAGCGGAAGCACACCTTTACGCGGGCGAGCCGGGGCAGCGTTCCTTGGCGCGAACGTTCAGACGGTGGCGCAAGTGATCCTGCATGGACTCGGACGGATTGTTCTGCACGGGACCATCCTGGTGGGTCACCCCCGAATACGCCGTGATCATCACTTTGGTCGGGCGGGTGAGGGTGTGGCCGGGATGGTCGTGGCGGTCGTGGCGATCGTGGCAGCCACCGGTCCCCCTCACCCGGAACGACCTGGTCGCACCGCGCGATCGCGGCCCAGGGCGAGGGCACTGTCTTCATCACCATCTCTGCCTCCCAAGCCGGCCGGGTCTTGGCCGACTTGCACCTCAAGTCGCACCGTCGGGGCATGGTCGGCACCTGGTGCTCCGTGTGCCGAGGTTTCGTGCTGCGCAGGCGGGGGCCCTGCGTGTTCTGTGAAACCGAGTTCGCGACGGTGAGGCGTTTGGTGAAGCCCTTGCCGGCATCCCTGGACTCGTAGACGCCGTCCTGGGTCGCGGCGAGGATGTGCTGCTGGTTGACGGCGGTCAGTGCCTGGGGCTGGACCCCCGGTACGGTCGACGTCTTCTTCCAGGTCGGGCCGCCGTCCGTGGACGGCACCCGGGAACGCATCCTTGCCGCGGTCCTGGCAACGGCCGACGACGCCGACGACATCGGCTGGACCGTGTCGGTGGACTCCATCGTCTGCCGAACCCACCAGCATGCCGCCGGAGCCAGAAAGATGGGGCTCCAGACCAGGCCGAACCCGACGACCACGGGCTCGGACGCTCCCGAGGCGGCCTGAGCACAGAGGTTCACCTCGCCAGCGACGCCCGTGCACAGCCCCTGGCCCTCCGCGTCACCGCGGGCCAGACGGGCGACGCCCCGGCCGTCGAGACCGTCACGGCCGCCATCCGCGTTCCGCGAAGCGGCCCCGGACGACCGAGGACCCGCCCCGATGCCGTCCTCGCGGACCGCGCGTACTCATCCCGCGCGTTCCGAAGTCACCTCCGCCAACGTTCGAAATCCGCGCTCTCATCCCCAGCCATCCGATCAGGTCGGCCACCGGCGGCGGCGAGGTCGTGTCGGCGGTCGCCCACCAGCGTTCGACGCCGAGGCATACAGGCAGCGCAACTCGGTCGAACGATGTATCAACCGGCTGGAGCTCCGAACTCCACGCGAATGCATCGCCAGTGTCCGCAGCCCCAAGGCCGTACGGGTGACACCGGAAGCAGTGTTGAACGCGTTCAATGCCTCTGGCAGTATGGCTTCCGGTGAACCTGCCGGAGCGGCGGAGTCGGATCCGCCTGTCCTCGCGGCGGGTCGCCACGAGACCGGAGGTGGGCATGATATGGGCCTGATCCTGCTACTCCTTGCCCTGATAGTCGCCCTCGCCGTTGCTCTTATGGCCCTGGCTGTGATCCTCACGGTGAGTGCGGGCTTGGGTCTCGCGACCGCCGCGGTGAGCCGCAGGCTGCCGCTCTGGGTCAGGATCACGCTGCTGCTGACCCTTGCCTCCGCTCCGGCGGCGGCGCTGGTGAGCACCCTGGACGTTGCGGCCGTCTGGCAGCTGGCCGCTTGGGCGCTGCCGTTCCTCACGACGGTCGCTTCAGGAGCCGCCTGGCTCGTCTTCGAAGCCCACAGGCGCCGTGCGCCCAGGCTCCCGAAGCCGGCATGGCCGGTTCGCCACGCAGCGGGCACCGGTCGCTGAGCACGCCCTGGTGGCGCCGGCCGGATACGAGGTGCAGGTCTGCTCGAGGTCCCCACCGGCGGGATGGAGGGCCTGGAGGACATCCTGGGAAGCGGCTTGGGCCGTAAGCGCTGCGGCCGGGCCAGTGTCAGGGCTGCTGACGGAATGCGAGTCGGTCAGCCTCACGCTCGGCTCGGCCCCGCGGGCCTGGTTCTCGGCGGTGGACCGTGGGTAGGCCCGCTTGTCGTAGCGGGTGGGATCCGGCGGTGGCACTGCCAACGCCCGCCGCGACCGCGGTTACGCGGCAGATGCCGCTCCAGCAGCATCCACTCGTCGTCTGAAAGATCACCTCACCCCACACCGGCCGCAACGATTCAGAGTGAGGCGCGTCGCAGCACCCATCGGACACGGCCTAATGCCAGCCGGTGTAGCCGTCCGAGGTCCCAGACCCGTCGCCCTCGTACGCGACACCGATGAGAAGGAGAACCAGCACGATCAGGACGAGCAGCCACAGCCAGAATCGGTCAGGAAGATCTGAATGAAGCGGGTCCTGCGGACGATCGTCACCCCGGCCCTCAGCGTCGCTGTCCTCGTCGGTCACCCTGCACCCCCTACCTCAACATTCATGGCACCGTGTCGCACGGTCGGCGTCAAGCCTTTCGCTCCTGCCGGTTCCGGGCGTGGATGAGCCGACGCACGACTCCCGCAGCCCCTCGGGCGTGTTTTAGGTGACGTCGCCGTGGCTCTGGACCGAGTCCACCGTGCGGTTTCGTGAAGACCTTGGTGTCGGTCTTCTTCGCCTGCGTCTTGGGCGAACTCGACACCACCTGCCGTCGTTTACTGGGAAGATCCACTTCGGTGTGCCGCCCGGGGCGTGGCCAGCCCGCGATGGCGGGTCCGTTTCCGAGGTGCTGTGCCGGTCCAGGCCGGCACAGCACGGCACCCTGTCGGCGTTCGCGTGAAAGTGCAGTACATCTGAACGTACCCAGCGCCTCCAACGGTCCGACCTGGTGACTGCCTGGGCTGAACCCTCGGAGCTCTGCAGGCGCCGCGACACGCTGGCTGCCAGCCAGCTCATGGATCCAGAGCGCCCTTCGAGTGTTCATCGGCCGGGAGCGGAGGGTGGGTGCACGCGACGGCTCAAGGCTGGCCGTCGCGGCAGAGGGCCACTCTGGGTGACTGGCGGCAGTAGGGCTTCAGCTGTCCGCCGTCACAGCTGCGGCAAGAGTGCAGCCTCAGGCGGTTCGCGTCGGGACACCAACGGCCCGGGAGGTGCCCGGACTCGGGCCGTCCCGTCTGGCTAATCTGTGAGCCGCGACGAGCGGTCGCATAAGGGGAGGGCGAATTACTGTGAGGACGAGTGATGACTTGGAGCCGGGGGCGAGGAGGCAGAGGCGGATCGTTCTGCTGGTGGTGAGCGGCATCGCGCTCGGCGTGGTCGGGGGCATCGCCGCGCTGGTTCTCGGCACGATGGGATATCTGCCGGGCAACTCGATGAGTGCCGCCTGGCAGACCCCGGAGGACCGCAAAGCCACAGCGAACGGAAACGGCGCCTGGCTGGTCGGCGACACCGTGGTCCGCAGCCGGTTCGACGCGGTCACCGGCTTCGACGCCGGTTCGGGAAAGCAGCGCTGGGAGTACACCGTCCCCGGACGATCGGAGATCTGCGCGGTCGGGTCCGCGGTCGAGGGCGGCGTCGGGCTGATCGCCCACGGCGAGCCGAGTGCAGCGTCCGCCTCCGACCAGGTGCCGCCTGGCAAGGGCTGTAACACCGTCACCGCGCTCGACCTCACCAGCGGCCGCGAGCTGTGGCACACCGCTCGGGTACCGGGGGTGGGCCTGATCCGCTCGGAGCCGGACCTGGTCGCGGCTGGCGGCGGACTCGCGGTGTTTCGCGAGGGTGACGCCTTGGAGACGGCCACCGAGCCAGTCGGCAACTCCGCACGGACCGGCCACGGAGTGCGCGCCGTCGACCTGCGGACGGGCGCCCCGCGCTGGCGGGCCGCGGTGCCACACGGCTGCGTCCCGCGCCGGGTGGCGGCCACCGCACGGCAGGTGCTGGCCGTCCTCGCCTGCGACGGGGCCGAGCAGAAACTCGCCGCGTTCGACCCGGCCGACGGCCGTGCGCGCTGGACCGTACCGCTGCGGGCCCGACCGGCCGTCCCGCTGGACGAGGGCGCGGTCTTCGTGTCCGCCGACCCGGCGGTGGTGCGCATCGGCACAGGGAACGAGGGAGGCGCTTTCCTCGCCTTCGGGCCGGACGGCCGCGCCCAGGGCCAGATCGAGGCGGGCGGCGACTACGGGCAGCTCGTGATGGGCGACCCGGGCCGGGTGGCCGTCGACGGCGGCCGGCTGCTCACCGTCGCGCACTACTCGACCCGGCTCTACTCGGCCGACCGGGTTGTCGCCTTCGACCTGGCTGGCGGCGGCGAACTGTGGCGGTCGGACCCGTGGAGCACCGACCAGGACATCTCAACGCTGCACGCGGCCAACGGCCGACTGACCCTCCTGCTCGGTTCCGGAAGGAACAACAACGCGCTGTACGTCCTCGACGCGGCCGACGGCGACGAGAAAGACGACCGCAGCTTCCACGAGGAAACGGGCGGCGCCAACCTGCTGTTCCGTCACCGGGACACAGTCATCGCGGCGCGCTGGGGTCAGGACGCTCGGCCGTTCACGGCATACCGGCCCTGGTGACGAGCGCCGGGGCCGCCCGCGACTCAGGGTGGCGGGTCGCGTCTCGCCGTCAAGGGCGCCCTGCCCCGGGGGACCTCCGCTCGAGCGGCCCCGATGCTGTGGCATACGGCTCGATGCGCACGTTCGCCCGTACCTTGCTGTGCACTTTGTGGTGTACGCCGACACACCCGCCTCGTTGCCGCTTCTGACCGTTGGAGTCCCTGCATGAGTACCGGTCCCGGATTCTTCACCCAGGCCGTCAACTTCACGAGCCCGCAGCTCGGCGGGGTCGACCCCCGCACCGGGCTGTTCCACGTCTCCGTCGCCCTGCCCGAGCTGGTCGGAAGCGATCAGGCCGGGCCCTTCTCTGCACTGAATTTGAGCTATGCCCCACTCAACCCCACCCACACCGGCTTCGGTCGCTCCGTCACGACCGGGCTGACCACCTACGACACGAGCGGGCGGCTGCTTGTTCTGTCGACCGGTGAGCAGTACGGGACCCAGGAGACGGACGCGTCCCTCGTCCTTCTCCAGAGCAAGAGCATGGTCCGGATCGCCAAGGAGCAGGACGCCTACCGGGTCACTCACCGCTCCGGGGTGGTCGAGGTCCTCACCGGCCCGAAGCACCCCCACCCCGTCAAGGTCCCCGTCGTCCTGCTTTCGGACGCCGGCCACCAACTGACCCTGACGTGGGACTTCGACGGCCCGCTGCCGCGCCTTCGCGAGGTCCGCGACGCCACGGATGTCCTGCTCACGGTGGACTACGACGGTGACTCCAAGGCAACCCTGGCTTACCAGCCCGGCACACCGGAGAGCGTCCGCTTCGAGCTGCACCTGCAGGAGGGGCGCCTCAGCCGCGTGGTGCTGCCCGCAGGGGAGGAGTACCGCTTCGCCTACGGGCAGGTCGGCGGGCAAGGCGAGTGGGGACAGTGGATCACCGGCGTGGCCACCCCGATGGGCAGCCGTGAGCAGGTGGTCTACAGCACCGACGGTGCCGGCCACCGGTTCGCCGACTCGGCCGCCCTCCCCGCCCTTCCCTACGTCACCCGCCACACGATCAATACGGGGTACGACCAGCCGGAACTGCAGACATCGTACGAGTACACCGCCCACAACTTCCTTGCCGCGCAGACGACGGTGACCTGGAACCCTGGCACGGACAACCTGTACCAGGTCCTGACCGACTACACCTACGGCTCCACCTCGCGCACGGCCATCGAGAGCGAGGAGCGGACCGTCGAGCACACCTTCAACCGATTTCACCTCCTCACCACACAGACGACCCGCCAGCGCGGGAAGACTCAGACCGAACTGACGGACTACGGCATCCTGGCCGGTAAGTCGTTCGACGACCAGCAGGCCGACTTCCAGCAGCCCCGGGCCACCCGGACCGAGTTCAGCGGCGGTTAGGAGACGGCGGCCGTCAGCCTCGAATAGGCCGCCGGTCCGGTGCCGTGGTGGCCCCGCCACTGCGGCCCGGGCCGCCGACGGCCTCGGCAACGACCCGAACGCAGCGGCCCGGCCAGCACCGAGGTCACCGTGGACTGGCGATTAGCACTCTTCAGAGCCACTGCTGTATCGCCGCGACCTGCACCGTCGCCTCGAACCGGCAGGCCAGCTTCTCGAACCGCGTGGCGACTGCCCGGTGCTGCTTGAGACGACCGATCCCGCACTCGACCGCGTGCCGGGCCCTGTACTCCTCCCGGTCGAAGACCGGCGGCCGGCCACCCAAACGGCCCCGCCGCTTGCGGTTGCGGACCTGGTCGGCCGGCTCGGCGATCGTGCACCGGATTCCGCGCCTGCGCAGATACGCTCGGTTGGCCGCCGACGAATACGCCCGGTCCGCCCGCACCCGCACCGGAGTCCGCCGCGGCCGGCCCGCACCCAGCCGCGGCTCCCGGATCGCCTCCAACACCGGCACGAACAGCGGACTGTCCCCACGCTGACCCGCAGTCACCAGCAGCGACAGCGGCTTCTGGCCCTGCTCACATGCCAGGTGAATCTTCGTGCTGAACCCGCCCCGCGACCGGCCCAGCCCGTGATCGGCCGGCTCGCCTACCACCCCGCCTGGCCGCTCCTTCTGCCCAGCCCCGTCCCGCCGCGCACCGGCCGCGTGCTGATGAGCCCGGCACACCGTCGAGTCGACACTCACCTCCCAGGTGATGAGCCCCGCCGCATCCGCCCGCGCCTGCAGCAAGGTCAGCACCCGCGCCCAAACACCCCGGCGCTGCCACCTGCGGAACAGCCCATACACGGTCTGCCAAGGACCGTACTCGGACGGAACATCACGCCATGGCGCACCAGTGCGTACCCGCCACCGCACCCCGTCGACCAGCCTCCGCCGGTTCTCCGATCTACGGCTCACACCCGCCGCAGGCAACACCGACTCCAACACCAGCCACTGCTCGTCCGCAAGATCCCCACGCCCCACGAAGCGATCATGGCGGCTCAGTCATGATCACGGGCCCGTAACTAAAACACGGCCTAGTCCCGACCGCGCCTATCATGGGGACGTGAGTTCGAATCCGGCTGCCGAGACGCGACCAGAGCCAAGTGCGGCGTTGAGTGGGGACGAGTTGTCCCGCTGGTACTGGACGCTGGCCGAGCTGACCGTGCTTGCCCGCGAGCTCGGGGTGCCGCGGGGCGGGGGGAAGGCGGCACTGACGGAGCGGCTGCAGGCCGCATTGGACGGCGTCGCCCCGCCGGCCGCGCCGCCCCCCACGCGCAGCGCCGGCCGCCAGCTCGCCGCGCCAGTGAACGGGTTCACCGTCATACCGGAGGGCCAGCGGTGCAGCCAGCTACTGCGCGAGTACTTCCGCCGTGAGATCGGCGAGGGCTTCCACTTCGATGCCTCCATGCGGGCATTCGTAGCCGAAGGTGCGGGGCGCACCCTGGCCGATGCCGTCGCCCACTGGCACGCCACGCGCCCGGCCGCTGCCCGGCCGCAGGAGATCGGCTCGCAGTTCGAGTTCAACATCTTTCTGCGTGACTGGTATGCCGAGCATCCCGCCGGCGGCCGTGCCGAGGCGCTCGCCGCCTGGCGCGCTCAGCGCGCCCGGCCTCGTCACCCGGCCACGAGGTGACCGGTCCTGTGCCTGAGCGGGGGATCCTCTCCCCAGCTTCGGTGCGGGGCAGGGTGAGGCACCCCAGCCAAGGGCCGCGGGCCTCTTCTGCATACGGCGACCCGGTGCAAAGGCCGCGACGGTCCCGGTTCCTGCGGGCCAAGCTCAGGCGAGGGAGATGCTCTCCGCGCGGGGGCCCCTTCTGGCCCTGGATGACGTCGAACGTCACGGCCTGGCCCTCCTGAAGTTCAGTCGATGAACGCCGCCCACACAGCGTGGGGAGGCGGGTGGCCCAACGATGCGCCGCCGCGGTCGGCGATCGGTCGGGCCCGCCCCCCGGAACCCGGGGAGCGCCGGCCGTGCGGGCGCCGGGACGTGCGTGCAGGAACCTGCCCCACCACCGGGCCACACGGTTCCGTGCGCCATCACGAGCAGCGGCTCGGCGCCCCCGGTCGGCACCTCCGCGGTGAAGCACTCTCGAACGTTCCCTGGGAGCGGAGCCCGGTGACGGCGCCTATCGCGCGGTTCGCGGCGCGATCAGGTAATCAGGAACGGTGAACGACAATGCGACCGACCCCTTCGTGCATGTTCGGGGCGCCGGTGAGAACAACCTGCGGAACATCGATGTCGACGTTCCGCGGGACGCCCTGGTGGCCTTCACCGGCGTCTCCGGTTCGGGAAAGTCCTCGCTCGCGTTCGGCACGCTCTACGCGGAGGCCCAGCGGCGCTACTTCGAGTCCGTGGCACCGTACGCCCGAAGGCTGTTGCAACAGGTCGGCGCACCGCACGTGCAGGAGATCACCGGACTGCCGCCGGCCGTGGCCCTGCAGCAGCGGCGTGGGTCGCCCAGCTCGCGCTCGACGGTCGGAACCCTCACCACGCTCTCGAATCTGCTGCGCATGCTGTACTCCCGCGCCGGCACCTATCCGCCGCGGGCCGCACGGCTGGAAGCCGAGTCGTTCTCACCCAACACCGCGGCCGGCGCCTGCCCGGAGTGCCACGGACTGGGCGTCGTGCACGACGTCGCCGAGGACCTGCTCGTCCCGGATCCCTCGCTGAGCATCCGCGAGGGGGCGATCGCCGCCTGGCCGGGCGCCTGGCAGGGCGCCAACCTGCGCAGCGTCGTGAGCGGCCTGGGAATCGACATCGACCGGCCGTGGCGCAGGCTCAGGAAGAAGGACCGGGACTGGCTGCTGTACACGGACGAGCAGCCCTCCGTGTACATCGAGCCGGAGGAGGACCGCGTCGACTACGGCTACCAGGGCAAGTTCTGGAGCGCCCGCAAGCACGTCATGCACGTCCTCGCCGACTCCAAGAGCGAGAAGATGCGCGAACGGGCGCTCCGGTTCGTCAGGAGTGTGCCCTGCCCCGCGTGCCACGGCAGCGGACTGCGGCCCGAGGCGCTCGCCGTGACCTTCGCCGGACGTTCCATCGCCGAGATCAACGCGATGCCGCTCACCGAGGTCGTGGCGCTGCTGCGGCCCGTCGCGGGGCGGTCCGAGGCCGACGCCACCACGTCGACCGCTCGCTCCGGGGAGACGACCGAGGTCGCGGTCCGGATCTGCGGCGATCTGGTCGCGCGGGTCGACGTACTGCTCGACCTGGGCCTCGGCTACCTCAGCCTCGGGCGCCGCTCGACGACCCTGTCGCCGGGCGAGGCGCAACGCCTGCGGATCGCCACCCAGCTGCGCTCGGGGCTGTTCGGCGTCGTCTACGTCCTCGACGAACCCTCCGCGGGCCTGCACCCGGCTGACGCGGAACCGCTGCTGGACGTGCTGGACCGCCTCAAGGCGGCGGGCAACTCGCTGTTCGTCGTGGAACACGACATGGACGTGGTACGACGGGCGGACTGGGTGGTCGACATCGGTCCCGGCGCGGGCGAGGGCGGCGGACGCGTGCTGTACAGCGGCCCGGTCGCCGGTCTTGAGCGGGTCGGGGAGTCGGCCACGGGCCAGTACCTGTTCGGGCGCGCCCAGCCGCTCGATCACCGACCGCGCACACCGCACGGCTGGCTGCACCTGAGTGGCGTCTCCCGCCACAATCTGCACGACGTGTCCGTCGACGTACCGCTCTGCGTACTGACGGCGGTGACGGGCGTGTCCGGTTCCGGAAAGTCGACGCTGGTGACGCAGGTGCTCGCCGAGGTCGTCCGCGGCCACCTCGGACTCGTGCCCGAGGAGGAGCCCGACGAGGCGCGGCTGGAGGTCGATGTCCAGGACGCGTCGGGGGTCGAGTCGTTCGACCGGCTGGTCCGGGTCGACCAACGGCCCATCGGCCGAACTCCCCGGTCCAACCTGGCCACGTACACCGGGATGTTCGACGCGGTGCGCAAGCTCTACGCGGCGACGGACGAGGCCAGGGCGCGCGGCTACTCGGCCGGGCGGTTCTCCTTCAACGTGCCCGAAGGACGGTGCGAGACCTGCCAGGGCGAAGGATTCGTGGCGGTGGAACTGCTGTTCCTGCCCGGCACTTACGCGCCGTGCCCGACCTGCCAGGGCGCTCGGTACAACGCCGAAACGCTGGAAGTCACCTACCGCGGCAAGAACATCGCGGACGTGCTTGCGCTGTCCGTCGACGCCGCCGCCGAGTTCCTGTCCGCCGTCCCCGCCGCCTCCCGCAGTCTGGAGACGCTGCGCGAGGTGGGGCTGGGGTACCTGCGGCTTGGCCAGCCCGCGACGGAACTCAGCGGCGGAGAGGCGCAACGCATCAAGCTGGCCACCGAACTGCAGCGAGCCCGCCGCGGGCACGCGCTCTACCTGCTCGACGAGCCGACGGCGGGGCTGCACCCCTCGGACATCGCGCTACTGCTGCGACAGCTGCACCGGCTCGTCGACGCCGGCAACACGGTCGTCCTCGTCGAGCACGACCTGGACACGATCGCCACCGCCGACTGGGTCATCGACCTCGGTCCGGGCGGCGGTGACGCGGGCGGACGGGTGGTCGCGGCGGGCCCGCCGGCCAAGGTGGCGAGGGACCGGCGCAGCGCCACCGCGCCCTATCTCGCGGCCCGGCTGGCGCGCTCCTGACGACAGCGCGAGCGGCTCCGTACCGGTCAGCCGGCTTCGGGGCGCGGGGTCGCGCGCGTCACCGTGCTGCGTTCCGGCCTGTGCTGGATATTGCCCTCGATGTGTCCCGTCGGGGCCCGATCCACGACGCGGTCGGCTACGTGGCGCATCGTGATCTTCACTTGGGCGTGCCGGCATTCGACGGCTGCGCGATGTACGGACGGCACCCGTACGGAGGCGTCCGCCCAGGCCGACCGCCGCGTGGTGTGAAGAACGGGCCCACCTCCACCCGTGGCCGTGCGGTCGAAGAGCTACCGGTACTCGACGAATCACCAGGTCGCCATTCGATCATCGGCACTCGCGCGCGATGATCGCAGGCAGAACCAGCAGGTCACCGAGTATCGGCGATATGCCCACCTGCCCCTGGGGGAGCTGGTAATGGACGCATCCGGGCTCCGAGGAACCCGCACAGCAGCCGAACCGAAGCGGAGGCAGTGCTCGTTGAGCAGTCCATGGGTCGGGACAAGGCGAACAAGCCGCGCGGGCCGAGGGATCCGCGTCCGGTGTTGCCTTGCCCGTTTCCGGCCCGCCCTGGACAGGAAAGGCAGTGCGGCCTCCCGTGGATGATTCTGCGAGAAGCCGCTGGTCTGTCCCCTGTACGGGATTACGTGCGGTTCACTGTCTGCTGTTCTCGGCGAGGGTGTGCGCGACGAGCGCGTTGGCGTGGCCGTGGCCCAGGCCGTGCTCGGTCTTGAGCCAGGAGACGAGTTCCATGTGCTTGGTCAGGGGTGAGGAGCGGATGGTGTCTTTCCACTCCGTGATCGGGCGGCCGTATTTCTTCTCGATCGAAGGGAAGTAGCTGGCAGGGCCCTGCACCGGTTCGGTCATGTCGCAGTGTCCCGTCTGTCGTTGTGTAGTGATCCTGGATGGTTGCTGTGCTTTCGCCTGCCCTGCAAGCCGCAGGGGCGTGCTTACTGCCGGAGTGTCGGCGCGGCGGTGAGAAGCCGGGCCGACACTGCGGTGAGCCAGAGCAGGCCGAGTCCCGCTCCGGCGGTGAAGGCCAGGACGGTGACGGAGGAGCCCGCGAATCCGGTGAGGACTCCCACCGGCACGAGGCGGCAGGCGAGGGCCCAGCCGCGGCGGCGGGCGGCGAAGTGCCGGGCGAGCACGAGGAACGCGGCGCACAGCGCGAGGTAGCCGACCGTGCCGCTGAGCATGTGGACGGTGCCGTGTGCGCTCAGTGAGGTGACCCGGTCCGCGGGGGCGCCGGCGGGGAACCCGGTCCCCGGGTCGGCATGGAAGACCCCGGCGAGCAGGAACGAGGCGCCGAACACCCCGAGCAGCCGGGGCGCCCAGGTGCCGCCGGGTGCATCGCCCAGTGCCCGGCGTATAGCGATCGCGCCGCCGATGACCAACAGGCCGGTAAGAAGGAAGGCAGTGACCTGGATCCAGCCGAGGGCACCGAGGCTGAGCTGGCTCAGAGCGTTGCGGGTGAAGTCGAACCCGTCCCGGGTCAGGCCCTGGGCCAGGCCCGCGGCGAGGAAGAGCGGGCCTGCTGCGATCCCGGCGGCCGGCAGGAGCCGTGGCGCCGGGCGGGCCGGGGCCACCTCGAGGGCGGCCGGCGGGTTGAGCGTCTGGGACATGCGGAGGTCTTTCCTGGTCGCGGGTGGACAGAACGGTCTGGCGGGTCAGCGGGGCTGGGAGGTGTAGTGGGGTTCGATGACGCCGTTGTCGAGGGCCCGCGTGGCCGCCAGGTGTATCGGGATCTGCTCGCCGTCGGCGAGGGTACGGCCGACCCCGGCGATGACGGGGGCGATCTGGAGGGAGAGGTCGTCCAGCGGGCCGCTACTCATAAGCCACTGGACGAGCGTGCTGCTGCCGCGACGTTGATGTTGCCGCCGGGCTGCTGCTTGAGGTCCCGGAGCCGGCCGACGATGTCGTCACCCGTGATCAGGCGGCTGCCCTGCCACTGACCGACCTCGGTGAGGGTGGAGGAGACGACGTACTTCGGCGCGGCGTTCAACCAGTCGGCAGTGGGTATCTGCTCGCTGGTGACGTGCGGGAAGAGCGAGCTTCACATCTCATAAGTACTGCGGCCCAGCAGGGCGGTGTCGGCATCGTCGAACTGCCGCGTCACCGCCTCGACCGCCTCACCTGTGGTGTAGGGCATGCCCCACTTTCTCCGGGCCTTCCACGACTCCGTCCAGCGAGACGAACCATCCGGCCACGATCTTGCGTCCTGCGGTCATGCGATCACTCCTCGTGAGAGTCCCTCTCGGACCTCGCGACATCCGAACGAGAAGTGAGCTTGTCTTTTGCAAGTGAACTTTGTCAACAGAACCTTGCATTACGATGTGCATCATGGCGACTCGCGAGTACGGACAGTTCTGCGGCCTGGCCCGCGCGATGGAGATGGTTGGCGAACGGTGGGCCATGCTGATCGTCCGCAACCTGCTCAACGGGCCCCAGCGGTATACGGACCTGCGCAACGGACTGCCCGCCATCCCCACCAACATCTTGTCGACCCGCCTCAAGCAGCTCGAAGAGGCGGGACTGGCGACCCGCCGGGCGTTGCCCCACCCCGCTCGCGGAGTCGTCTACGAACTCACCGACTACGGACGTGATCTCGAACCCGCGCTGATCGCGCTAGGTCGCTGGGGCGCCCGGACGATGACGGCGCCCCGCCCCGGCGAGGCCATCACCGCGGAGTCGGTGGCCATGTCCTTCCGCACCACCTACCGGTCCGAAGCGGCGCAGGGCGGCACCGTCGGCTTTGAAGTCCGCGTGGACGACTTCACCATCCGCCTGCAGGTCACCGATGGCGAACTGGCTGTCGGCATCGGCACGCACCCGGCCCCGGACCTCGTCATCGAAAGGCTTGCCGACAAGGCGATCATGGAACTGATGAGCGGCAGCAAGACCCCCGCCGAAGCGGTCTCCGAGGGCAGTGTGCGTCTGGAAGGAGATCCCGCTTTGCTCAGCCGGTTCGCGGAGATGTTCCGCTTCTGATGCACGCCACCGCACCACCCGCCCCGAAGGGGGACCGGGGAACCTGGTCCGAACGCACCGTGGAACGCGACGGCGTCCGTCTGTCCTGTCGCGACTGGGGCGGCTCGGGGTCGCCCGTCGTCCTGCTGCACGGCCTCGCCGGACACGCCGGCGAATGGGACGCCCTTGCCCGGGCCCTGAGTCCGGGCTACCGGGTCGTCGCCGTCGACCAGCGCGGCCACGGCGCCAGCGAACGCCGCCCGCACGAGGTGAGCCGCGCCGCCTACGTAGCCGACGTCGTCGCCGTCCTGGAACAGCTCGACTTGCACCGGCCCGTCCTGGCAGGTCAGTCGCTGGGCGGCCACACCGCCCTGCTCACCGCCGCGGCCCACCCCCACCTCGTGCACGCACTCGTCCTCGTCGAAGCCGGTCCCGGCGGCCCGAACCCAGACGTGCAGGCCGAGATCGGCGGATGGCTCGACGCCTGGCCGACACCGTTCCCGTCACGGGAGGCCGCCACCGAGTTCCTCGGCGGCGGCCCGGTCGGTGAGGGATGGGCCGCCGGGCTTGCGGAACGCGACGGCGGCTGGTGGCCGCGCTTCGACCGGGACGTCATGGTCGCCTCGCTGGCCGAGAACGCCCAGCGCTCCTTCTGGGACGAGTGGACCAAAATCACATGCCCGGTCCTCGCCGTCCTGGGCCAGTCCGGCATCATCCCTCCCCAGGAGTCCGAGGCCATGCTCCGCCGGCAGCCGGGGACAACAGCCATGAGCATCCCCGGTGCCGGGCACGACGTACACCTGGAACGCCCCGACGTCCTGCGGCATCTGCTCCAGGAGTTTCTCGGGGAGGTCACCTGGCATCCCACCCGTGGGCAGCCCTGACGGCCGAACCACCCGGCCTCGCCAGCTCGCGTGCGGTCCTGCCGAGGAAACGCCTGCTCGCAGTCTGGCTGTCGGGGCGCGCACTCCGCCTGTCAGCAAACGAACGAATGACGACAGGCATGGCGGGCGTCCAATGAACCCGGACTTTCCGGGACCTGATGGCGGCTCAGATTCAGTGAGATCCGATGGAGGATGACGACGGGGTTAGATGACAGCACGGGTCCAATGCGCCGACAGAGGCGAGGAATAGCGTGGTGCTCACGTACGCGCGGCCGGGCGACACCGTGCACATCTCCGAAATGTGGCGCCTGGTGCGCGGTACAGGACACATCCTCGATGTCCTCGACGTGCTGCACCGCGACCGTCTCGCCCTGCGCAACCACGACGGCGCGTTTCTCCGCGATGGACCTCACCGCCCGCCACCGTGCAGTAAGGCACAGGTCGGGACGGCAGAAACGTGCGGCGGCGTCAGAGTCGAGACGCCCCAGAGTGCAGCCTGACGGCTGTCCGCCCGGAGGCGCTCTGGGCTGGAGGGGCGAGGGCAAGCGGCATGTCGGACCGGTAGCCGGAGCCCGCGGCCCGGCCCGATGGCGGGTGCCGGATCGGCTCGGCAGCCGAGTCCGCTCACCGGATCACGGGGCGATCGGCGAAGGCGCATGTGGACGGCCCTGTCGCCCGCCCGCGTGGGAGGTCGCCTGGTTCACTGGGCGTCTGGGTCGATCGCGGGGACGGTTCGGTGCAGTACTCGCGTGCGACGGCCCCAAGGCAAGGGAGCGCGCTTGTGCACTGGCTCTTCGGTGATCAGCTGGGCCCGCACTTCTTGACGAGGGGTGCGGCAGGGCCCGCCGTCGACGAACCGCTGCTGATGATCGAGGCGCGGTCGGTGTTCCGGCGCAGGCGCTTCCACCGGGCCAAGGCGCACCTGGTGCTTTCCGCCATGCGCCACCGCGCGGCCGAGCTCGGTGACAGGGTCACCTACCTTCGCGCCGACACCTACCGTGAGGCACTGGCACGGGTGGCGACCGGCCCGTCCCTGACCGTCCATCACCCGACGTCATACGCCGCCCTCAGACTCGTACGATCCCTGCCCCAGGTGGAGATCGGCCCCGCGCGGGGATTCCTCGTCCCGATGGAGGATTTCGCCGCGTGGGCGGACGGCCAGGGCGGCGATCACCTGCGGCAGGAGACGTTCTACCGTTGGGTGAGGCGCGGACACGGCCTGCTGATGGACGGCGATGCCCCGGTCGGCGGCCACTGGAACTACGACCACGACAACCGCAGGCCCCCACCGAGAAAGGAAACCGCTCTCCCGGTTGGCGCCCCCTACCGTCCGCGTGAGGACGAGATCGACGAACAGGTACGCCACGACCTGGACCAGTGGGAGAAGAAGGGCGACGTGTCGTTCGTCGGCCGGGACGGTCCACGACTTTTTCCCGCGACCCGCACCGAGGCGCTGAGGGCCCTGAACCGCTTCATCGAGCACCGGCTCGCCGCCTTCGGGCCGTACGAGGACGCCATGCTCGCCGCCGACCCGGTCATGAGCCACAGCCTGCTCTCCTCCTCCCTCAACCTGGGCCTTCTGGACCCGGCCGAGTGTGTGGAGGCGGCGGAGGCCGCTTGGCGCGACGGGACAGCGCCCCTCAACAGTGTCGAGGGCTTCATCCGGCAGATCGCGGGATGGCGCGAGTACGTGTGGCAGGTGTACTGGCACTTCGGAGAGGACTACAGGCGATCCAACGTGCTCCGGCACAGCGCGCCGCTGCCGGAGTGGTGGAACGCCCTCGACGCCGACGACGTACGCGCGCGCTGCCTGCATACCGTGATGGCGCAGGTGCGAGACACCGGATGGACGCACCACATCCCGCGCCTGATGGTCCTGGGCAGTTACGCCCTGCAGCAGGGATGGGACCCTGCCGCGCTCACGGACTGGTTCCACCGTTGCTTCGTGGACGGCTACGACTGGGTCATGGTGCCCAACGTCGTCGGGATGTCCCAGTACGCCGACGGGGGTCGGATGACCACCAAGCCGTACACGTCCGGCGGCGCCTACGTGCATCGGATGAGTGATCTGTGTGGCCCTTGTGTCTATCGGCCGGGCGACAGAGTCGGAGAAACAGCCTGCCCTTACACACGGGGCTACTGGGCCTTCATCGACCGCCACCGCGCCCTTCTGGAGCACAACCACCGCATGCGCCAGCCCGTACGGGGCCTCGACCGTCTGCCCGACCTCACGGAACTGCGCCACGAGCAGCAGGCCGACGATGGCGGACCTCCCTGACCGCATGGCGACGGGCACCGGCCGACATGGGGTCGGTGGGTCGCCGGGCGCTCGGGGAGCGCGCGTGTCGGCTGCGTGATCTCCGGGGCGCGCCGGGCTCCTTCACCCCGCTTCGTCCGCCGTCATGCCCTGGATGGTGGGGTCGGCAACTCCGTGTTCGGCGAGGGCGCGGCGGAGGACGTCGTTGTCGTGCTCCAGGCGGTCGATACGGGTGCGGATGGGTTCCAGGGCTTGGTGGAGTTCGGCGAGGGTGTAGCGGGGGGTGATGTGCTGAGGGCAGTTCCAGTCGAAGGCTTCGATGGTGATGAGGACGAGGCGTTCGACGACGGGCGGACGGGTCTCCGTTTGGGTGGATGACTGGGTGAGCTGCTGGGTGAGGTGAGGGTGGGCGGCGGGGGGCTGGGTGGCGGCGTGGCCGATGATCTTGAGTCGGGATCGGGTGGTGTAGTCGGTAAGGATGAGGGCGACGCGGGGGTTGTCGTCGAGGTTGCCGTTGGTGATGTATTGGCGGTTCCCGCGGTAGTCGGCGTAGGCGAGGGTGGTCGGGTCCACGGGGTGGAGGAAGCCAGGGGGGCCGCCGCGGTGCTGGACATAAGGCCAGCCGTCGGTGTTGACGCTGGCCATGTAGAAGCTGTCGCGTTCCTGGATGAACTGCTGTTCGTCGGGGCCCAGTCGGTCGGGCTCGGGGCCCTGGGCATGTGCCATGCGTTGGTAGGCACGGGCGCTGCCGGCGGTGTTCTGGTGGTGCTGAACGGCGGACGTGAACAGGATCTGCGCGTAACGGCTGGTCATCGCGGTCGGTCACCACCAGTAGATCGGATAGCGGGGGGTACTGCGTTCCAGAGCGGAGCGGATGACTCCGGTGGCGGTGATGATAAGGGTGGCGAGGGCGAGCAGAGCGAGGAAGAGCCAGGTGGGGGGCTGGGTGACGACGACGATGACAGCAGTGGCGGCAGCGGGGGAATGCGGAGTGCGGGCGGCCATCATCGCGCCGAGGGCCAGGCCGCCGGCGAGCGCGGCGGCCCAGGTGGACGTGCCGACCACCGCGAGGGTGGCGAATCCGGTGAGGGCGGAGACGAGCTGGCCGCCGATGACGCTGCGGGGCTGAGCGAGGGGGAGGGCGGGGGCGCCGAATACGAGGGCGGCGCTGGCGGCGAGCGGAGGTACCAGCATGTGCTGGTCGAGGAGGACGCCGGTGGCGACGATCGCGGTGAGCGAGACGGCCGCGGCAAGGGTGGAGATCAGGATGACGCGTGGAGCGGGTCGGACGGGCGCCTTACTGGACAGCCGGCGGCCCGCGGTGGGGGCCGGGCTGCCGGCCGGTGTGGGGGCCGCGTGGGCCGCGGTGTCGGTCATGTGTACTCCGGGTGTGGTTGGGCTGGCTGGTGCCGGTGTTGTGTGGTGTCGGGTGGGGGGTGTGCCGGGGGTGGTCCGGCACACCGGTGTGTGGTTGGGGTTGTGGGTGTGTGGTTGTGGGGGGTGTGGTTGTGGGGGTTAGAAGCGGGTGGTGGTTTTGGTGGCTACGTTGTAGCCGAGGGTGAGGGCGGTGGTGTTGTCCCAGTCGAGGTGGACGCCGATGTACTTGCGGCTGTCGGCTTTTTCCTGGGCGGCGGCGGTGAGGGAGGTGAAGGTGCGGGTGATGCCCTTGGCGTAGGGGTCGTCGGTGCCGGCGGTGAAGGTGAGGTCGTCGCGGCCGAAGTGGTTTTTCAGTGCGCCGGCCCAGGCGGCGGCGATGCCGGAGTGGCCGGAGACGTAGGTGGGGAAGTTGGGGCTGAAGCTGTTGCCGGTGGTGTCTTTTTCGAGGGGCTGCCAGGTGGGGTCGGCGGTGAGGTCGGGGTTGGGGACCTGGTCGGCGTGGTTGATGGCGTGCTGGGGGCGCCAGAGGTCCCAGTCGGTGTTGAACTTGGAGTCCCAGATGGCGATGGCGGCGTCGGCGAGGGAGACGGACATCTTGGTGAAGAGTTTGGCGGAGTCGTAGGACTGGCCGTAGGGGCGGTACTTCTTGTAGATGGCGATGGTGTGGTCGTACTGCTGGCCGACGGGCTTGTAGGTGCCGTCGACGTCGTTGGCCCAGTAGTGGGCGATCTGGGTCTGTTCGGGGGTGCGCTGGGTGGAGTTCTTGCCGCCGATGGCCTTGATCTCGTTGACCTGGGCGGCGTATTGGGGGCTCTTGAGCATGTCTTGGGGGGTGGTGAAGCCGGCGGGCTTGGCGGGGCGGAGTTCGGATCCGCTGGTCAGGGCGAAGGGCTTGACGTTGCCCCAGTTGGGGGCGCCGACGGGCTTGCCGGGGGCGGGTATCCAGTGGCCGGGGCCGGTGGTGGGGGTGTAGGGGGTGGTGTCGGTGGAGCCGTCGCCGGTGCGGTGGGCGATGATCGCCTGGGCGGTCTTGGTGCCGAGCTGCTGGCCGTACTGGCGGTCGGCGGGGGTGCCGCGGTCGGGCAGGGCGCGGGCGTTGTTGTATGCGGTGGTGAAGTCGACGGAGGGGAAGGCGTTCTTCAGCGCGGTGTAGGCGGCGTGGTCGACGGCGGAGTCGAGGGCTCCGTACTTGCCGGCGGCGGTGGTGTCCTTGGTGAGGTAGGGCTTGCCGATGGTGTTGATGGAGTTGACGGCGTCGTAGATGGCGATGTTCATCATCGCTCCGCCGCGGGTGAGGGGGCCCGGGGTGCCGCCGACCTTGCGGAAGGCGTCGAGGATGGCGTTGTTCCAGTACAGGACGCGGTCGGGGGTGGAGCGGGCGTCGGGGGTGTCGGTGTCCAGGGAGGCGGCGCCGGCGGGGGTGGTGGCAAGGGCGGCGGCCAGGACGAGGCCGGCGGCGGCGGTCTTGGCCAGGCGGCGGCTGGGGCGTGTGGAGTGCATCAAGGGTCCTTGTCTGTGGGACGGCGGGCCGCCCCCCTCTTGCGCGCGGTGTTCCTCCCGGGGGTGTGCCGGGGGTGTCGGTCGCGCGTCCCGGGCGCTGTGGGCGGGTGCCGGGTGGGCCGGGCGGGGCGGGGGCCGGCGGCTGGTTGGCCGGCCGGCCCGGTGGTGATGACGTTAGGGCCGGGCGGGGCTTGTTCCTGATCACGTCTCAGATGGCTGATATACGGGAATCCGATACCGGCACGTCAGCCGGTTGTAATGGGTGTGTGGGGATGAACCGTTAGAGCCTGGGGGGTGTGGGGGGTGGAGGCGGGGTGGCCGGCGGGGGAGGGGCGGGCGGGTGCGGGGCGGTGCCGTCGTGCACGGGTGAGGCACTCGCGCGCCGCCCGGTCCCGCCGCCGGGTGTGTGCCGGGCCGTCGTCGGCGGTGGCCGGGCCGTGGCCGGCGGTGGCCGGGCCGTGGCCGGCGGTGGCGGCCGGCGGCTGTGTCTCCTTCCGGGGGCGGGGCCCGGGGATCCGGTCATCGCCGTGGGCGGGGCCCGGGCGAACCGGCAAGCCCCTCGGCCCCCGTGGATCGGCGCTCTCGGCCCCGCCCCCGTGCCTCGGGTGGTGGGCCGGGGCTGGGCGGTTCGGCGCTCTCGGCCCCGGGCCGTGGGCCTTGGGCGGTGGCCGTGCCGGGGGGCGTGAGGGTGTGTGGTGGCCGGGCGGGCGGGGGGTGTCGTGGGCGCGGTGGCCGGGCAGGGAGGGGGGTGTCGTGGGGAGGGTGGCCGCGGCGGCCTGGGCGGGGCGGCCTGGGCGGGGCGGCCTGGGCGGGGGGTGGCTGGGGTGGGGGGCGGCCGGTGCTGGTGGCGTGCCGGCCCTGGGGGGTGGGTGGGCCGGCCCTGGGGGTGGCCGGTGGGTGGGCGGGTGGGCCTGGCGGGCGGGCGGGTAGGGGTGCGGCTGGTGTCGCGGGGCCGGGTGCAGGGGTGTGGGGGTGGGGGTCAGGGGTGTGCAGGGGTGTGGGGGTGGGGGTCAGGGGTGTGCGGGGGGTGGGGTGGGGTTGCGGTGGCGGTTGTAGTGGCGGGCGGCGCGGGCGCGGTTGCCGCAGCCGGGTGAGCACCATTCACGGCGGGGCGGGGTGCGTTCGAAGTACAGGACGCAGCCGGGGGCGAGGCAGGGTTTGACGGTGAGGGTGGGGGAGGTGATCAGGCGGACGGTTTCGTGGGCGAGTTCGGCCTGGCATTCCAGCAGCGGCCCGCACGCGCCGGTGGGGACGGCGTGGGGCCGGCCGTCGTTCTCCCAGACCAGGACGGGCCAGGAACGGCCCAGGCCGCCGGCCCGGTTGACCTGGGCGATGTCCCGCGGGTCGGGGGCCTGGCCGAGGGTCTGGGCCTCGATCAGGCGGCGGGCGGCGTCGCGTAGCTGCTGGAAGCACATCACGTCCGAGGGCCCGATCCGGGCCAGGTGTTCCTCGCTGAGCACGGTCGCGAACCGTTCGCGACACGCCCACAGCCACCATGCCAGTTCCCGGGTGCCGGCCAGCCCGTCGCGCAGGCAGCCGCGTACGGCGTAGTGGGTGTTGACGAACTCCAGGGCCAGCGGCTCGCCCAGCAGCGGCGGTCCTTCGGCGGGCGGGTGAGGGGCGAGGGGAGCGTGGGGGGACATCCAGGTTCCTTCGACGTCGTTGATGCGGGGACGACTTGCCGATCGACGCGACGGCATGCCAGGATCCCATGACTAACGGGGGTATCCGCAGCGATGCGTTAGGGCAGCGCTTAGCGGCAGGGTACGGCGTGCTGGTGCTCGGGGGCGAGTGGCAGGAGAACCGGCACGGCCCGGAGGAGCGTTCTCGCAGAACAGACCGGCGAACTGCGCCCAGGGCGGCTGCATCAGCCGCCCGCGGCGCGTTTTGGACGCAAGATCTCTCACTCTTGGGGACAGCAATGGTATTGGATCTCGCATTTAACCACCTGCGGACATTCAGAGAAGTCGCCCAGCAGGGCAACGTCTCGAAAGCGGCCCGTAACCTCGGATATGCCCAGTCGAGCGTCACGAGCCACATCAAAGCACTGGAAACGAAACTCGGTTACCCATTGTTCCGCCGGCTTCCGCACGGCGTCCGTCTCACCCCGCACGGTGAGATCGTCAAAGAATACACCGAACGTATTTTCCAGACCGTGAACGAACTGTCCGGGGCGCTGCACCCGGGCGCCGAGGCCGAGGGCCGGGTACCGCTGGGGGCGGACCCGCTGCTCATGGAACAGCGCGTGGGCCACCTCATCCGCGAAACCCGCTACCGCTACCCCAAAGTGCAGGTCTCCCCGCGCGCCACCAGCGTCCTGAACGTCGCCGAGGCCGTCCTGCGCGGCGAACTGCCCCTGGCGCTGGTGGCGCTGGAGGAAGGCGCGCCGCCCCTGCCGGCGGAGGTGACCGCCGAGAAGCTGCCCTCCCTGCCGCTGGTACCGGTCGGCTCCCCTTCCCTGGCGGCCGCCGGCGACCTCGCCCGCGCCCTGCGCAGCGTCCGCGTGCTGACCATCAACGCCGAATGCACCTGCCACCTGCCGCTGCTCGCCGCCCTGCGCAGCCGCTACGGCATCGACGCACCGGTCATCGAGGCCGGCTCGGTCGGCGGCGTACGCGAACTGGCCCGCTCCGGCTACGGCGTGGCGATGCTGCCGCCCGAACCCTCCCTGGCCGCCCAGCACCTGGCCGTCATCCCGACCCTGCCCTCGTGCGAACTGGACGTACGGGTCCTCTACGCCCAGCCCGAACACCTCAGCCGCGCCGCCCGCTCGGTCCTGGAACTCATGCGCCGCCTGCCGTTACCCGCGGCCGGCACCGACCGCATCGCCGCCGTCACCTCCCTGAGCGTCCTCAACAGCCACCCGGCAGACGGCCGCCCACTGCGCCAGATCGCCTCATAACCACCCGGTCAGCGGCCGCCGCCCCACCCCGGCCACCGGGCCGGCCGCCGGGCAGCCGCGTCGGTCTGCAGGCCCGGGCCCGCGGGCAGCCGGCCGGACGGGCTCCCGGCCCTGCGGATGCCCGGACCGTCAGCCGCCCGGCCTCCCCGCCCCCCGGGCCTCCCAGGCGCCGCGCCTCCCGCACACCGGGGCACGGGGGCAGTCAGCCGGCCCGGCCGCGAAGAGCCGGGCCTGCGGGCCCCGCCCCCCACCGGCCGCCCGGCCGGGGCCCTTTGGGCTGTCCCGGGCTGCCAGGTCCGGGGGGTGCCCGGGGCGGCCGGCTGCCTTCGGTACGCGGGCGACTGCCGGCCCTGGGCCGGGGCTGTCGAAGCACCCGGCACCCGGGCCGCCGGCCTCCGGCACCCGGGCCTCCGGCACCCGGGCGGATCGGCTCCCTTCCGGCCCGGTCGGCCCGGTCGGCCCGGCCGCCGGACGGCTCGGCCGCGGCCCTTCAAGCTGGCCCTGCCTCCGGTTCCCGCCCTGCCGGCAGCCTGCGGCCCCGCCCCCCCCGGACCCCGGCCCCCCCGGACCCCGGCCCCCCGGACACCCCGCCCCCCGCCCCCTCGGACCCTCGGCCCCCGGGTCCGTGGCATCCCGGTGGTGGCCGCCGCCGCAGAGCCTTCAGTTGCCGACGTCGCGGGCGCGCCGGGGCAGCCGGCCTCCTGGACGGGGGGTTTCGTCTACCGCCTCGCGGGCGTGCCCGGGGCGACCGGTGTCCTGGCCGGGGGTTTCGTCCAGCGGGGCGGGGTGCCCTGCCCGCGGTCCAAGCTCCACGCGGTGGCCGGCCCGGGGCTGCCGGTGCGGGCCCTGCCACCCGTCCTTCGCCCTGCCGGTTGCCGGGCGGCCCGGGCGCCCGCACAGCCGCCCCTCTGCCGGATCCCCGGGGGCAGCCGGTCAACCAGCCGCCCGCGCAGGGGCCTTCGGTATCGGTGCGGCGGCTGCGCGTACCGCCTGCGGGCGGCGCCCCCCCGCGGCCGGCGCGCTCCCGCCGCGCTCGCCCCGCGACCGCGCCGCCGGCGTCCGGCGTCCGGCGTCCGGCACCGTACGGCGCGCCATCCCTGCCGGCCTTCCATCCCTGCCGGCGCGCCATCCCTGCCGGCCCTTCCATCCCTGCCGGCGTTCCACCGGTATGCCGCCTCTGCGGTACGGGGTCCGCCCGGAGCGCCCCCCCGCCCCGCCCCCGCCCTCCGGCGGGGGTGCGGGTGGCGGGCCGGGGCCGGGCCGTCCGGTAGGGCGGCGGGGGCCTGGCCGCCGGGCGCGTGGCGGGCCGGGACCGCCGCGGCCTGGCGGGGTGTGCGTCTTTGCCGGGCCGAATAGCGGGGCGGGAATCGCCGCTTCGGCAGGGCCGCCGGCCTTTTCGGTATCGCCGATTACCCCTCGCAGGGACGTGCTTTTCGCGCCGCCCGGCGAATAGTCTGTCAAGTCCCGCCGGGGGTCCATCTGTTACCCCGATATCTCCTATCGGAAACATTCGAATCGAATTGATTTGCTGCTCATAGCCTTTCAGTGCGGCCGGATTTCAGCCGTGTCGAAGGAGAGCGTGAGGGAGATCATGGATAACGTCCTCTACGTCCAGAACGTGTTCCGCAGCGGGTTCGACCTGAACGAGCTGGAGTGGACCACCTGGAGCGAGCCGGGCCGAGTCAGCGTGGAGCACGCCGTTCTGTGGGCCCCGGACCAGGAGAAGAACGAAGACTCCGTCGGTCTGCTGCTGCGCTTCCCGCCCGGTGCCCACGGTGACTTCCACGAGCACCTGGGCTACGAGCTGATGCTCGTACTTGACGGAGTACTCGACCACAGCGACGGCCCCTCCTACGTCAAGGGCGACCTGATCGTCGAGGGCCCCGGGACCGAGCACCAGATGTCCAGCCGTACCGGCTGCACCGTGCTGGCCATCCGTACCAGGCCGGCCGAGGCCCGGGTGCCGGGCAGGGAGATCCGCCCCGTCGGCGTGAGCGCCGCCGTGTGACCGGAAGGCGACGGGGCCGCGCGATGCCACGCCCTGACTGGCCGGCCCCGTCTCCTTCCTCTCCGCCCGTCCGCGTCCACGCCACCGGAAAGAACCCCATGTCTGTGCCCGCACCCTCCCCGACGGCCACGCCGGCCCGTTCCGGCTCCCGGCGCGTCCTGGTCTCCAGCGTCTCCTCCGACTCCCACACCTGGAACCTCGTCTTCCTCCAGCTGCTCCTGGAAGACCTCGGCCACCAGGTCACCAACATCGGCGCCTGCGTGCCCGACGAGCTGCTGATCGCCGAGTGCCGCCGTCTGCGGCCGGACATGGTCGTCGTCTCCAGCGTCAACGGACACGGGGCGCTGGACGGCAGCCGTCTCATCAGGCGCCTGCGGGAAGAGCCCGACCTCAGCGACCTGAAGGTCGTCATCGGAGGCAAGCTCGGCATCCGCGGCGCCGAGGGCGAGTCCCACAGCGCCGCGTTGATGGAGGCCGGTTTCGACGCCGTCTTCGAAGACGCCGCCGGTATCGCACCCTTCCGCCACTACCTGGCCGGCGCCGCCGTGCTCGAAGGGGCTGGTGCGCGGTGAACCCGCAGCCCGCCCTCCCCGTCCCGCCGCCGCGGTCCCCCGGCAGTACGCCGCGGCCCGCCGCCGGCGGCGGACCGTCCTCCGCTCTGGTTCCGCCTGCCGGCCCTGTGGTGCCGTCGTCCGCTGCGCCGCCCTCCGCGGGTGCGGCGCCGCTGGGTGCGTTCGCCTCAGCGGTGGGCCGGGCGCGCCAGGACGGTGTCCTGGTGGTCCAGCCCCGGATGGGCATGCCCACCGTTCAGGAGATGGGCCAAGGGCTCGCCGCGGTCCGCCAGGCCCGGGCCCGGGTGGTGGGCACCATCACCCTGGACAGCTACACCCGTGTGGGAGATCACGCCTCCGCCCGCCGCGCCCTGGCGGGCGGCGCCGACCTCAACGGCTTCCCGATCGTCGCCCACGGCCCGGCGGTGACACGGGAACTCCTGCGCACCTACGCGCCGCCCGGTGAGGGCTTCGCCGTCCAGGTCCGCCACGGCTCGGCCCGGCCCTACGACATCATCCAGACCCTCCTGGACGCGGGCCTGGACGCCACCGAAGGCGGCCCCGTCTCCTACTGCCTGCCCTACAGCCGTACCCCGCTGGCCGAGTCGGTCGACAACTGGGCCCGCAGCTGCGACCTGCTGGCCTCCCGCCCGGGAAGCCACCTGGAAAGCTTCGGCGGCTGCATGCTCGGCCAGCTGTGCCCCCCGAGCCTGCTGGTGGCCCTGTCGGTCCTGGAATGCGTCTTCTTCCGCCAGCGCGGACTGAACAGCGTCTCCCTCAGCTACGCCCAGCAGACCAGCCGCGCCCAGGACATCGAGGCCCTGCACGCGCTGCGGACGCTGGCCGGCGAACACCTCGACGGCATCGACTGGCACGTCGTCCTCTACAGCTACATGGGAGTCTTCCCGCGTACCGTGGAGGGCGCGCTGGAACTGCTGCGCGACAGTGCCCGGCTGGCCGCGGTCACCGGCACCGAGCGGATGATCGTCAAGACACCCGCCGAGGCCCACCGCATCCCCACGATCGCCGACAACATCACCGCCCTCCAGGAAGCCGCCCACGCCGCGCACACCGCGCCGCCGGCCGGCCGGCCCGACGGCGAGTACGGTGTCCTGGCCGAAGCCCGCGCCCTGGTGGAGGCCGTCCTGGAGCTGCATCCCGATGCCGGCCAGGCCCTGGTGAAGGCGTTCGCCCGCGGTGTCCTGGACGTGCCGTACTGCCTGCACGCCGACAACGCCCAGCGGGCCCGCAGCTTCATCGACGCCCGCGGCAGCCTGCAGTGGCTGCGGGCCGGCGCCATGCCCGTCACCGCCGCCCGTAACGCGGGCGGCCCCTCGAGCCTGCGCGCGGAGGACCTGCTCCACATGCTCGGCCACGTCCAGAACACCTACGACCAGGCCGCCCTGACCACCACCACCGCCCCCGCACTCTGACCCCCACCCACCCAGCCCCCGGTGAAGCACCGCCGCACACCCCACGCCCGCCGACGCACCAGCCCGCCCCCGCCCGGCCCGAGCCCCACGCTGCGCACCCGCGCCACGTCAGCCCGCGCGCCAGGCCGCCGGCCGGCCGCCCCCCTTCGCGGGCACACCCCCGCGCACCGCGCCCGGCCCCCTCCAGGCCCGCGGAACGCCGCACGGCCCGCGCCGCCGGCCCCGGCATGCGGGGGTACGGCCCGGCCGGCCGCCTTCCCACGCCGCCCGCGCCCCACCCGCACCACCTGCCCGACCCGCACCACCTGCCCGACCCGCCGTACCCGTACGACCCGCACCACCCGTACGACCCGCACCACCCGTACCACCTGCGCGACCCGTACGACCCGTACGACCCGCCGTACCCGTACGACCCGTACGACCGGTCACGCCGTACGACCCGCACAACCCCTCGCCCCATTAGGCCTGCTTGTTGTGCCTGGTGTGACGTGACACCGCGGTGCTGCGCAGTGGCAGTGCCCGCCTGCCCGGTGCCGTGTGCCCGGCCCGTTCGAATCCGCGACCTCAAGGACTGCCTGTGCTCTCCAGCCCCGCCCCCCTCGACATCGCCGTCATCGGCAGCGGCCCCCGCGGCCTGTCCGTCCTCGAGCGCCTGGCCTGCCGCCTCGTCCAGGAGCGCCGGGACGAGCGCCGGGTGCGTATCCATCTCATCGACAACACCGAGATAGGTGCGGGCCGGGTCTGGCGCACCGACCAGGATCCGTGGTTCACGATGAACACCGTCGTCAGCCAGATCACGATGTACTCCGGCGACAGTGACGGCGGCCCGGCCCGGCCGGGCGCCGGCCCGTCGCTGGGCCAGTGGCTGGCGGCCACCGCCGCCCCGGGGCAGGTACCGCCCGGGCCCAACGACTACGCCACCCGCGCGCAGTACGGCCACTACCTCAAGGCCGTCTACCACTCCATCGTGGCGGCGCTGCCCGCGGGCGTGGAACTCATCGCCCGCAAGGCGGCCGTGACAGCCCTGCGCCCGCAGTCCGACGGCACCTTCCTGCTGGACCTGGACGGCGGCGCCGGAACGCTCGCGGTGGACCGGGTGGCGCTGACGACGGGACACCCGCGCAACGCCGCCGACTCCTTCGACGCCGCCATGGAACACTTCGCCGCCCGTCACCCCCAGGTGCACTACCTGCGCGGCGACTCGGCCGCGGACATGCCGCTGGGGGAGGAGACCATCCCCGCGGGCAGCACCGTCGCCATCCGCGGACTGGGCCTGTCCTTCTACGACGTGATGCTCTCGCTGACCGTGGGCCGCGGCGGGGTGTTCAAGGCGGCCGCCGACGGCACCTACGCGTACGTGCCCTCCGGCCGCGAGCCCCACATCGTGGCCGGCTCCCGCAGCGGGCTGCCGATCCCGGCGCGGGGCCGCAACCAGAAGCCGGCCGACCACAGCCACCGGCCGCTCTTCCTCACCTCCGCGGCCCTCACCGCCGCCCGTGCGGCCCGCGCGGCCACCACCGGCAGCAGCCAGCTCGACTTCGCCGAGGACGTCCTGCCCCTGCTGCTGTCGGAAGTGGCCTACGTCTACTACGCCACCGCCCACCGCACCCGCCCCACCACCACTGCCAGCGCCGGTGCCGGTGCCGGTGCCGGTGAGGGTGCCGCGGGGGAGGGTGAGGTGTTCGCCCGCGCGCTGGCCGACGCGCTGCACCGCGGGCACGACGTCAGCGGCCTGCTGCGCGAGGCGGGGCTGGGGGACCTGGAGCCGCTGGACCTCAAGCGCCTGGCCCGCCCCTTCGAGCAGGCCCGGTTCACCGGCCCCGACCACTTCCGCCGCGTCCTGCTCCAGGTCATGCGCCACGACCTCGACCAGGCCGCGCTCGGCAACTTCGACGGCCCCCTCAAGGCCGCCCTCGACGTCCTGCGCGACATCCGCAACACCGTCCGCGAAGCCGTCGACTTCGCCGGCCTGCTGCCCGCCTCCCACACCGGCGACTTCGAGCGGGGATTCCTGCCGATGAACGCCCTGCTGTCGGCCGGCCCGCCGCTGGAGAGGGTCGAGCAGCTCTACGCCCTGATCGCCCAGGGCGTCGTCGAGGTCGCCGGACCGGGCACCGTGTTCACCCCCGACCACGAGCGCGCGGCGTTCTCGGTGTCCTCCGCGCAGGTCGCCGGCTCCGGCCGCCTGGCCACCGTCCTCATCGACGCCCGCATCCCCACCCCCGACCTGCACCGCGACACCTCGGTGCTGACCCGCCAGCTCCTGAGCGAGGGCCTGGTGCGCTCCTTCACCATCCACGGCCCCGACAGCACCCACGAGACCGGCGGCCTGGACGTCACCCCGGCCCCCTTCCACGTCCGCGACACCCACGGCACCCCCCGGCCCGGCCTGTTCGCCCTCGGCATCCCCACCGAACACACCCGCTGGTTCACCCAGGTCGGCTCCAGCCGCCCCGGCACCGGCCGCACCCTGTTCTACCGGGACGCCGACGCCCTCGCCCTCGCCCTGCTCGACCCCACGACCGGCCCGCGGCCCCTCGCCACCGCCGGCCAGGCACGGAGCACCTCATGACCTACCCCCCGGCCACCACCACCGCCACCGGCCCGGCACCCGCCACCACGACCGGCCCGGCACCCGCCACCGCCGCCGCTACCGGCCCGGCCGCTCCTGCCGCCGCATCCCCTGCCCCGGCCGCTGCCGACTCGTCCGCCACCGCGGCCTTCCGCCACGCCCGCGACACACTCCTGGCACACCGCGAGGACCTCGACGCCGCCCACGCCGCTTTCCGCTGGCCGGAGTTGACCCAGTTCAACTGGGCGCTGGACTGGTTCGACGTCATCGCCCGCGACAACCCGCGCCCCGCCCTGCACCTGATCGGCCCCGGCGGCCCGCAGACCGACCGGATCCTCACCTACGCGCAGCTCGCCGCCCGCTCCGACCAGGTCGCCGCCTGGCTGCGCGAGCAGGGCGTACGCCGCGGCGAGGCGGTCTTGCTGGCCCTGTCCAACCGCGAAGCGGTCTGGGAGACGATGCTCGCCGCCATCAAACTCGGCGCCGTCGTCATCCCCACCTACACCACCGCCACCCCGGCCGAACTCGCCGACCGCATCACCCGCGGACAGGTCCGCCACGTGATCGCCGAAGCCGCCATCACCGGCCGCTTCACCCCGGCCGGACGGTGGACCGCCATCAGCGTCGGCGGCGCCGTCGAGGGCTGGCTCGACTACGACGACTCCCACCGCACCCCCGCCCGCTTCACGCCCGACGGCCCCACCGACGCCGACGCCCCGCTGTTCCGCTACTTCACCTCCGGCACCACCTCCGCGCCCAAGATGGTCGAACACACCCACACCAGCTACCCCGTCGGCCACCTGTCGGGCATGTACTGGAACGGCGTCACCCCCGGCGACCTCCACCTCAACATCTCCCTGCCGGGCTGGGCCAAGCACGCCTGGAGCTCGTTCTTCGTACCCTTCAACGCCGAGGCCACCGTCCTCGCCCTGCCCGCCCAGGACGCCACCGCACCGCGGATCCTCGACGTGCTGCGCACCCGCCGGCCCACCACGTTCTGCGCACCGCCCACCGTCTGGCGGGGCCTGCTGGCCGCCGGCCTGGGCTCCGCCCCGCCCGGGCTGCGCGAAGCGGTCTCGGCCGGCGAGCCGCTGGACGCCGAGCTGATCGAGACGGTACGCGAACGCTGGGGGATCGAACTGCGCGACGGTTTCGGCCAGACCGAGACCACCGCCCAGATCGGGACCACCCCCGGCGCCCGGGCCGTCCCCGGCCGCATGGGCCGCCCGCTGCCCGGCTACCGCGTCGTCCTGCTCGACCCCGACACCGGCCGGCCCGTGCCCGACGGCCGGCCCGGCGAGCTGTGCCTGGACCTGGCCGGCGACCGCCCGGCAGGAGTGATGCGCGGCTACAGCGGCGATCCGCAGCGCACCGCCCGCGCGTTCGCCGGCGGCCTGTACCGCACCGGCGACCTCGCCCTGCGCCACCAGGACGGCAGCCTGTCCTACCTCAGCCGCGCCGACGACATGTTCAAGTCCTTCGACCACCGCATCTCCCCGCTCGAACTGGAGCAGGTCCTGCTGCGCCAGCCGGCCGTCGCCGACGCCGCGGTGGTACCGGTGCCCGACCCGGTGGGCATGTGGGTGCCCAAGGCATACGTGGTGCCCGCCGCGGGCTTCGACCCCGGCCCGCTGACCGCCGAACTCCTTCTGGAGGCCGCCGACGCCGAACTGCCGCCGGAAAAACGGGTACGGGTGCTGGAATTCGCCCCCGCACTGCCCCGTACCGCCTCCGGCAAGGTACGCCGGGCCGCACTCAAGGAGCAGCGCCCCGGGCAGGAGTTCACCGCCGCACCCCCGGCCTGACCCGCGCGGAGGAACAAGGGCGGGCACCGGCCCCCGAAAGGCCGGTGCCCGCCCTCCCATGCCACCCGCCCCCTGCCACCGCCCGGCCGGCGGACCGGCGGGCTTGCCGTACGCGGATGGGTGGACCGGCGTGCGCGGACCGGTGGACGCGGACCGGCGGGCTTGCCGTACGCGGATGGGTGGACCGGCGTGCGCGGACCGGTGGACG
>NZ_JBFASK010000030.1:82965-84595 GCF_040677675.1 Streptomyces sp. NPDC053755
TGGACGCGGACCGGCGGGCTTGCCCGTACCCGGACCGGTGGACCGGCGGGCTTGCCGTGCGCGGACCGGCGGGCTTGCCGTACGCGGATGGGTGGACCGGGGTGCGCGGTCCGGCCGACCGGGTTGCGGGCAGGGGCCGTTCAGCCCTGACGGCCCGGTGGCACCGGGCCGTGCCACCGGGCGGCTGCCGGCGCCCGGCGTGCCGGGGGGCGTACCTGCCGCGGGCCGGAAGCCGCGTCCGCCCGCGGGTGCCGCGTCCCTCCCTCTTCCCTTCCCCGCGGGGCCGGCCGGGCGGGTGCCCGTGCACCGCGTGCACCCGGCCGGCCGGTGGGGTCCTTCTCAGCTGCCGGCGGCCTGTTTACGGCGGGAGTAGTGGCGGTGGGCCTTGGCCCGGTTGCCGCATCCGACCATGGAGCACCAGCGGCGGCCGCCGTTCTTGGAGACGTCGTAGAAGTGCAGGATGCATTCGGGGTTGGCGCACTTGCGTATGCGGCCGGGGTTCTCCTCGAGCAGCCGCAGGTAGATCTCCGCGGCCGTCCAGGCGGCGAGCCAGTCGGGGGAGTCGGTCTCCACGACCGTCCGGGGGCCGTCCTGGTCCAGCAGGCGCCGGATCCGCCCGTGGCGGAGGGTCTCATTCAGGTCTTCGGCCGCGGCCGGTCCGTCGGCCCCGCTGTCCACGAGCGAGGCCAGCGCGGAGCGGGTGGCCAGCAGCGCCCGCAGGGTCCTGCCGCCGGCGGGCACGTCGCCGTCCAGGCCGGCGGACTGCAGCCAGATCGACAGCCCGTCGGGGTATCGCAGCAGGTCGTGGTGGGTTCCGCCGTCTATCCAGCGGGTGTTGAGCAGATCGAGCGGCAAAGGCTCCCCGGTCAGGGGGCGCGGATCCGCGGCAGGACCGCGGGCCGGGTTCGTACGCATGAGGCTGCCCTTTCGTGTCGTCGGTGCATCCGACCACATGGCCAGATTCTAACCACTGAACAGCATTTCAGCGGTTGACTCGATGATGAGTCAACCACTAAAGTCCAGATCAACGGTTAGCCGGGAACGGCCCGGCGCCGGTATCGAGGAAGGCACTCCCATGACGCAGTCCATCGCCGACAAGCCCCTGCAGACCGGCCACGTCGGCCTGAACGTCACCAACCTGGAGAAGTCGCTCCCCTTCTACATCCGGGTTTTCGGCTTCGAGATCCTGGCCGAGGGCAAGGACGACAGCCAGCGCTGGGCCTTCCTCGCCCGTGACGGCCGCCTGATGCTCACCCTGTGGCAGCAGAGCCAGGAGTCCTTCTCCGTCGGCGCCGCCGGCCTGCACCACCTCTCCTTCCAGGTCGACTCCATCGAGGACGTCAAGGCCGCCGAGGCCGTCCTGCGCGAGCTGGGCGCCGACTTCGCCCACGACGGCGTCGTCTCCCACGGCGAGGGCGCCGGCTCCGGCGGCATCTTCTTCGCCGACCCCGACGGCATCCGCCTGGAGATCTACGCCCCCACCGGCGCGGAGAACGCCCCCGCCCCCACCGGCGCCGCGCCGACCTGCGGCTTCTTCTAAAAACAGGGACCGCGGGCTGCCACCCCGGGCAGGCCGGCCCCCCCCCCCCCCCCCCCCCCCCCCCCCCCCCCCCCCCCCCCCCCCCCCCCC
>NZ_JBFASK010000031.1:0-21825 GCF_040677675.1 Streptomyces sp. NPDC053755
AAAACCCCACCCATCCCGGAGTGACTGGCGATCACCCGTGGGCACTCCCCCACCCGCGCGGGGCCCCCGGCCGGGGACCCCTCTCGGCGTCGGCCACCTGTGGGCGCACGCGCCTCACGCGGGCGCCGGTCGGCGGGCGTCGTCCCGTCCCGCGGGCGTCCCTCGCCGCGCGGCCGTCAGTCGTCGTGCGGCACGATGGCCACCGGGCACGGTGCCAGGTGCAGCGCGCCGTGCGCCACCGATCCGATCCGCGGGCCGAGTGCCCCGCGCCGCGCCCGTCGGCCCACCACCAGGAGTCCGGCGTCGCCGGACGAGGAGAGGAGCACCTGGGCCGCGCTCCCGATCTCCACGTGCTCGGTCACCGGCACTCCGGGGAAGCGCTCCCGCCACGGCGCCAGCGCCTCGTGCAGCGCCTTCTCCTCGTACGGGACCAGGCCACCGGCCTCGTCGGCGAGCGCCATCGAACCGGGGCTGTAGGCGTAGAAGGGCGGCAGGCTCCACGCCCGTACCGCTCGGACGGCCGCTCCCCGGGCCGCCGCCGTCTCGAAGGCGAAGCGCAGGGTGGGGGCGCTGTCCTCCGCGCCGCCCTGCTGGCCCACGACGATCACGCCGCGCCGGTGGCCGGCTCCGTCTCCGCCCTCGGGGGCGTCGTCGCCGCCGTGGGCCCGGACGGCGACGACCGGCCGGGTGGCGCCCGCGATGATCTGCTGCCCGTACGAGCCGAGCAGGAAGCCGACGACCGCTCCGTGTCCCCGCGAGCCGGTGACGAGCATCTCCGCCCGCTCCTGCGTGTCGAGGAGCGCGGTGACCGGGCTGTCCGCCACCAGCTCCCCGGTCACGGCCAGACCCGGATACCGCTGGGTGACGGTGGACTCCGCGCCGCGCAGCACCTCCTGTGCGGACCGTTCGAGGCTCTCCGGATCCTGGACGAGCGGGATGTCGAGCGGTTCCCAGCGCCAGGCGTGCACCATGCGCAGCGGGAGTCCGCGGCCCAGCGCCTCGCGGGCGGCCCAGTCGGCCGCGGCGAGGCTCTCCGCCGAACCGTCCACTCCCACGACGATCTCGCGACTCATCAGGATGCCTCCGTACCCTTCGTGGCCCGACGCGGAGCACGGCCCTCAGGACCTGTCCCCGTCCTCCCTCCTCTCCTGTCCCGTCCGGGCCCCTTCGACTCGTCGGCGTGCGGCCGGACCTGACGCCGCGACCGTACGCCGGTCCCGCTGCCGCTGCCGCCGTGGAGCCGACAGGACGGCACGCACGGCCCGGGTGGGCGCCCGGACGCGGTTCAGGGCAGCGTGGTGAGCTGGGGGCGGGGCCCGTGGAGGTAGTGGTCGCCGATGTCGCGGAGCCGGTGGGCGGCGGAGGCGTGAGCCGTGAGGACGCGGGCGTTGCGCCAGAAGCGGTCGAGGCCGGGCCCTCCGCCCGGCTCGTCGGCGGTTCGGGCCGCGTCGACGAGTTCGAGGATCCGGGTGGTGATCAGGATCGCGGCCCTGGCGGTCACGGCCTCGGCTGCGGCGACCAGCACGGCGATGTCGCCGCGCTCCTCGACCCCGAGGGAGCGCTCCGCGAGCAGCCCGTGGGCGAGTGCCTCCGTGGCCCTGTCCACGACCGCGGCCGCGGCGTGGGCGGCCGTGGCCAACTCGCCGTACATCAGGAGGAGGTACGGATCCTGGTCCGTGCCCGCCGCGTACTCGGCGGCGGCCGCGACCGCCGCCGGGTCGGCGGACAGGGGGGCGGCCCGGGTGGCCCGGCTGATGTCGCGGGCTTCGGCGAGGGCGCCCTCGGCGATGCCGAGCGCGACGTGGACCAGGGCGAGCCGCAGAGCCAGCGGGGCCAGCGTCGTGAAGGGCGCCACGGCGTGCTCGTCACGGGGGAGCCTGCCGAGCAGGTGCCCGCTCTCCACCGGGACGCGGTCGAAGCTCACGGTCCCGGCGCCCGCGAGGCGCTGGCCCACGCGGTCACCGCCGGATTCGACGAACACGCCGGGGTCCGCGGGGTCGACCAGCACGACCAGCACGTCACCCGTCGCCGAGCACGGGGCACCCACGACGAGGCGGTCGGCCACCGTGACACCGGAGTCGAACGCGCGCCGGCCGTCGAGGACCCAGCCGCTGCCGGACGGATGAAGGGTGAGGCCCTGGCCGCCGCTTCCCCAGGCCGGTTCGACGCCGCCGGCGAGCAGCCAGCGTTCCCTCGCCGCGCGCACTTCGAGCGTGCCGGGCGCGTCGAGCCGGCCACCGGCGCCCGGGTCGTCGAGCGTGCTGGTGGTGCCGGGGACGTCGGCCGCCGGGGGAGCGTCGAGCGCGTCGGTGGAGGCCGCTGCGGTGCCGAAGAAGCGGCCGCTCCAGGACAGCACGTAGTGATGGGCGAGCAGCTCGCCGATCGAGCTGTCCGCGGCCGAGATCTCCCGCAGCACCCGGCACGCGGCCCGCCAGTCGGCGCCGCGCGGGGCGGGGCCCGGCGGGGTCAGCAGCGCGGGCAGTCCGGCCTCCTGGAGCCGGGCTACCTCGTCGTAGGGGGCCTTGCCCGACCGGTCCCGGGCCAGTGCGTCGACCGCGAGGTCATCGGCCAGCTCGCGGGTGACACGGCGCCAGATCTCCTCGTGTCCCGGACGTTTGATCTGCCGAGGGATGGGGCGTGTCGCTGACTTCTTCGGCGTTCTCACGGCACCTCACTATGATCCCTGTTTCCCCACTGGAATAGTAGGGATAGTGGCAGAGAGGTCGTCCGTTCCCCAAGGGGCGTCCACATGGCGGATGTTCGGATACCGGGGGCCGAGACGGCGGCGGAGTCCCCGGCCCTCAGGGGTTGGTCCAGGCCTCGGGGTCCTCGGCCAGCGCGGTGATGTCCGGAGGCAGCTTCGCCGCCGCCACGTCCGCGAGCGACACACCGTCGAGGACCTGGCGCACGCTGGCCCGCAGCGCGATCCACAGGGGCAGCAGGGATTCGGCGGGGCCGGTGTAGGCCAGCTCCGGAGGGCGCACGCCCCGCACCGACACCAGCGGACCGTCGACGCAGCGGATCACGTCCGCCAGCGAGATCTCCGCCGCCGGGCGGGCCAGCCAGTAGCCGCCGTTGCCGCCGCGCTGGCTCATGACCAGGCCACCCCGCCGCATGTCGCCGAGGATCCCTTCGAGGAACTTGTGGGAGATGTCCTGGCAGTCGGCGATCGCCTCGGCCTTCAGCGGCGCCGTGTCCTGTGCGGCGGCGAGCTGGAGTGCGGCACGCACCGCGTAGTCGGCCCTGGCTGAGATGCGCATGTGCGCATTATCCCGCACCGGGGTGACCGGATTCGTACGCCCGCGCCCGTCGGCCTTCGCCGGGCCGTCCTCTCACGAGGGAGCGCGGTGCGAGCCCGCGGGCTCGCACCGCGCTCGGCGCCGCCGGCGTCGGGCCGACCGGGTCACCAGCTCTTCCTGATCTCGAAGCGGTAGTCGCGCCGGTCGAGGACCCGGCCGTCGCCGTCGACGAGCTCGGCGTAGACCTCGTAGGGGCCTCGCGCCCGGGGGCCGCTCGGCACGCGCTCAGGGGGTAGCGCCAGCTCGTACGGGCCGCCCCGGCGGAAGTCCCCGAGGGTGACCTCCCGGGCTCCCGGCTCGGATCCCGACCTGCTGCGCACGTCCCGCACCCTCAGCCCCGTCACGGACGCTCCCTCCACCCGGAAGCGCACCACGGCGCGGCACTCCGTGCCCTCCTTCACCGTGAAGGGCTCGGAGCGGGTGCCCGCCGCGGGCACCGGCACCGCGATCGCCTCACGCCCGGCGAACTGGAGGGACAGGCCCAGCAGCTCCACGACGAGCCCGCGGACCGGCGCGGACGCGGCGGCACCGGTGAGGGAAGCCATGGGGGTGCCCGCTAATCGTCTCCGTGCTTCTTCATGCGCCGCATGGCCTCGGCCGCCTTGCTCCTGGCCTGGCCGCTCGCCTCTTCCCGGCGCCCTTCCGCCTGCATCTCCCGGTCGTCGACCGCGTCGCCGACGCCCTTCTTGAGTTTGCCCTTCATCTCCTGGGCCTTGCCCTTCGCCTTGCTCATGACGTCGCCCTTCGGGACGGGCCCCTCGTCCGGGGCCAGGTGGTGTCGCCACGCGGCTACCCCGATTCATCCGCACCACTCGCCACCCCCGCCGCGTGCGGCGCCGGGCCCGGCGCATGCCACGGCCCCGAGCGGGCACCTGTGGATGACGGAACCGAGAAGGGTGGTGGGTCCATGTCCGGACCGAGGGAAGCGGCCGCCGAGGTCCCGCGGGTGACACCCGTCGCCGGCGGACCGCTGCTGGTGGAGGGGCCCGTCGAGGTCGTCATGCCGGACGGGACGGTACGGCTGTGCGAGCGGCCCATCGTCGCGCTGTGCACCTGTCGGCGGACGCTCCGCGCCCCGTTCTGCGACACCAGCCACCGCAGCCGCACCCGGCGGGACCGCCGGCCCCCTGACGGCAAGGACGGCAAGGACGCCAAGGACGGCAAGGACGGCAGGGGCGCAAAGGACGGCAAGGACGCGAAGGACGTCCGGGACGCCGAGGGCCCGGCGGGCGGCGAGGACACCGGGGAGGACGCGCGGCGACGCGGCGAGGGGTGACGCCGGAGCCGAGACGGCGCATGAGAGGGGCGGAGGAAACGGTTCGTACCGTTTCCTCCGCCCCTCTCGTCTCTCCTCACGGGCGCAGCAGCGTCTTCACCATCCCGTCGTCCTTCGACTGGAACGCGGCGTACGCCGCCGGTCCCTCCTCCAGCGGCAGCACATGGGTAGCGAAGCCCTCCACGCCCAGCGGGTCGCCGTCGGTGAGGAGCGGAAGGATCTCGTCGACCCACCGCCGGACGTTGGCCTGGCCCATCCGGAGCTGGATCTGCTTGTCGAAGAGGGTGAGCATCGGCAGGGGATCCGTCATCCCGCCGTACACGCCCACGACCGAGATCGTGCCGCCGCGCCGTACGACGTCGATCGCCGTGTGCAGGGCCTGCAGGCGGTCCACCCCGGCGAACTCCATCAGCCGCTGCGCGACCGCGTCCGGCAGCATGCCGGTGACCCGCTGCGCCGCCTTCGCCACCGGCGAACCGTGGGCCTCCATGCCGACGGCGTCGATCACGGCGTCGGTGCCGCGGCCGCCGGTCATGTCCCGGATCACGTCGGCCAGATCGGACCCGTGCTCGCGCAGGTCCAGGACCGTCACCCCGCGCGCGGCGGCGCGCTGGAGCCGCTCCGGCACGAGATCCACGCCGATGACCAGCCGGGAGCTCTCGTGCAGCGCGATACGGGTGGCCATCTCGCCGATCGGACCGAGCCCGAGCACGGTGAGCGAGCCGTCGGCGGGCACGTCCGCGTACCGCACCGCCTGCCAGGCGGTGGGCAGCACGTCCGAGAGATAGACGAACCGCTCGTCGGGCGGCCCGTGCGGCACCTTCACGGGCAGCCAGTCCGCGAAGGGAACCCGCAGGAACTGGGCCTGGCCACCGGGCACCTGCCCGTACAGCTTGGTGTACCCGAAGAGCGAAGCCCCCTTGCCGTGGGCGCGCACCTGCGTCGTCTCGCACTGCGAATGCAGGCCGCGCCCGCACATGAAGCACTGCCCGCAGGAGACGTTGAACGGGACGACGACACGGTCACCCGGCGCCAGGGTCGTGACCTGCGGGCCGGCTTCGACGACCACGCCCATGGGCTCGTGCCCGAGGATGTCCCCCGGGTCGAGGAACGGTCCCAGCGTCTCGTACAGATGGAGATCGGAACCGCAGATACCGGTCGACGTGATGCCCACGATGACGTCCGTGGGTTCCTCGATCTTCGGGTCGGGCACGGTGTCCACGCGGACGTCGCGCCTCCCGTGCCAAGTCAGCGCCCGCATGGGACACCTCCTCCTGGTAGACCTTCGCTGTCGCTCTTTGCTGCGGCCCTGTGTGTGCCGTGGGCGAGTGCCCATGAGCGGCGCGGCGAAACGACCGGCCGGGACGGGCCCGCCGGACCGCCGCTCCAGGCTGCTTCGCCCGGGCGCGTCAGCCGATCCGGCGGCCGGTGAGCGGCGCCGTCGCGTCGCCGCCGCCGGTCCGTACCCCCCGCAGGAAGGCGCCCAGCGCCTCCACGGAACTCATCGTCGGCTCCCAGCCCAGCTCCTCGCGAGCCCGGTCCGTCGCCATGACGGGCAGGCGCAGGACGGCGTCGAACAGGTCCGGCGACGCGGGGGCCACACGGAGCCTCCAGGCCGCCGACAGCGCCCCGCGCACGGCCCCCTTGGGGACCTTCACGGTCCGCGCGTCCAGCAGCTCCGCCAGAATCCCGGCGTCGATCACCGGGTCCGCCGCGAGGTTGAAGGCGCCCCGGACGTCGCGCAGCAGGGCCCGTCGGTAGGCGTCGGCCGCGTCGTCGGTGTGCAGGGTCTGGAACCGCAGCCCCTCGAACTCCGGGACGAGCGGCAGCAGCTCGGGACGCAGCAGGCCGCCGGGGAAGAAGCGCCCGGCGAAGATCCGGCGCTGCTCGCTCGCCGACTCCTCCTTGAAGAGGAAGCCGGGGCGCATCCGCACGACCCGGGTCAGTGGGTGATCGCGCTCGAAGGTGTCGAGGACCCGCTCGAGGTACGCCTTCTCCCGGGTGTACGCGGCGCCGGGCCAGCCGTGCGTCGGCCAGGACTCCGAGACGCCCGCCCCCGTCTTGGGGCCGGGGGAGTACGCCCCGACGGACGAGGCGTGCACCAGCACGGGCACCCGCCCCTCCGCGACCGCGTGGAAGACGCGCAGCGACCCGAGGACGTTGGACCGCCAGGTCTCGGCCGGGTCGTGGGTCGGCTGGAAGCGCCAGGCGAGGTGGACGACGGCGTCGGCGTCCTCGAGGTACTGGGCGAGCCGCGGCTCGTCCCGTTCTAGGGAGAGGTCCACCTCCGCCCACCGCGTCTTGGGAAGCGTCAACCGGGGGGTGCGGCGGGCCAGTCCGAGGACGGAGGCGACCCGCTGCTCGCGGGCGAGCGCGCGGACCACGCTCGTGCCGACGTTGCCGGTGGCGCCGGTGACGACCACCCTGAGGCCGTCGCTCGGGTTCGTGCTCGCGTTCATGGGATCGGCCTTCCGTTACACATCGTGTCCGAACGGGTCGCGCGGGTGACCGTCCGACCGGACTATGGAGCAATGGAGGGAAGGGGGGCGCGTCAGGAGGACACGATGTTGCTGCCCGACAAGAACACGATCGACCGGCTGCTCCGGAACTACCGCGACCAGGAGCGCGTGGTCCTGGCCAGGCCCGGAGACCTGTCGACGCGCAGGAGTTTCGAGGACACGGCGTACACGCTGTGCGTCCTGATGGGGGAGCGGACGGCGCGCGAGGCGGTGCACGCGGCCGAGCGCTACGTCGGCGGCGTCGGCTCCGCGCCCCGGCAGGCCCTGGAGGGCCTTCCCGGTTCCTGAACCCGGCAGGACGCGGAGGGCCGTACCGGCTCGCGGCCCCGGCCCTCCGCCCCTTCCGGGCGTTCCGCTCACGACGACCGGTCTCCGGCCGTCGCCCGGACCCCGGCGCTCGCCAGATCCCCGGCCGAGGCGTCGGTCCCGGCGCCGGCCACCCGGTCGTCCGCCGGTCCCGAGCCGTCGAGCGGCAGGTGGTAGACGGCGTACGCCCGGCCGATCACCGGCTGGGCCACGTTCCGCACGCGGATCCCGCCCGCCGTCATGCCGTGCTCCACGCCCATGTGGGCATGGCCGTGCACGGCCAGGTCCGCGCCGCCCTCGTCCATGGCCTCGGCCAGCAGATAGCTGCCGAGGAACGGGAAGATCTCCGGCGGCTCGCCGGCCAGCGTGTCCGGCACGGGCGCGAAGTGCGTCAGGGCGATCCTCGCCCGGCAGCCCTCGTCCGCCAGTTCGCCCAGGGCGCGGCGCAGCCCGTCCGCGCTGCGCCGGGTGTAGCGCACGAACGACTTCATCTCGGGCTCCCCGAACTCGCCGGCGCTGCGCCCCGCGAAGCCGCCGCAGAAGCCCTTCGTGCCGGCGACGCCGATCCTGTGCCCCCCGACGTCGAGCACCGCCGCCGATCCCTCGAGGACCGTGACCCCCGCGGACCGGAGGGTGTCCGCCACGTCCTCCTCCTGGTCGGAGTGGTAGTCGTGGTTGCCGAGGACGGCCACCACGGGCACCTCCAGGCCGGTGACCTCCCCGGCCACGACCTCGGCCTCCTCCACCGTCCCGTGGCAGGTCAGGTCACCCGCGAGGAGCAACAGGTCGGCTCGCTCGTGAAGGGTCTCGAAAGCCGGCCGCAGCAGGCCGTGGCTGTCCGGGCCGAGATGGATGTCCCCGACGGCCGCCACCCGTACGACATCGCCGCGCCCGCCCGTCTCCGCGCTCATCGCAACTCCTCGGACCGGTCGGGTGCGTCCGCGCACACGACGACGAGGTCGGCGCGCACCGGCGCTCCGCCCAGCTCCTCGCCCGCGATCCGCAGGATCTCGTCCCGCCGCGCCGCCGTGGGCACCGTGCCCGACAGCAGCACCGCGCCTCCGCGCATCTCGATGCGTACGCCCAGCTCGGCGACCTCGTCGCCCGCGAGGCGGTCCCGCAGATGGGCGATGCGGTACTCGCCCTCGTCAGCGTCCTTCATCGGTCGTCTCCCTCCGGGGGATGACGTCCAGCCGTTCCAGCAGGTACAGGAAGGCGTCGGGCATCGGATCGGCCCCGTGCTCGCGGCGCACCCGGTCCCAGTCCACGCGCTCGCGCAGGCCGCGGGCGACCGGGAGCAGCGCCCCGAAGTCGCAGTGGTGCTCGGAGAGCGCGGCCAGCCGGCTGCTGATGAGATCGGTGGGCGCGAGGACGGGCATGTGGACGGAGTCGACCGGCAGGGGCTTGGCCCGCTCCAGCAGCTCCGTCGTCACCGGCCGGTCGGCGAGCGCGAAGATCAGGTCGATCTGCTCTCCGCCGGCCCTCGCCTTCACCAGCCAGTCCTCGGGCGGTTCGATGATCTGGACGCCGTTCTCCTCGAGGATGCGGACGACGGCCTCCGCGTCCTCGCGGCGCAGGGCGAAGTCCGTGTCGTGCTGGAGCCTGACGGGAATGCCGTGGGCGTACGCCGCCACGCTTCCGACCAGCGCGAACGGCAGGCCCGACGTCTTGAGCAGCGCCGCCACCTGCTTGGTGGTCTCCAGGATCGCCTGGGTGTGGTCCGGCGGGAGGTTTCCCGGTGCGTGGTACGTCTCGCCGCGGTCGCCGGTGCCGACGACGGGGGAGACGGCCGGCCGGTCCGCGTGCGAGGCGGGGGCGTCCGGCGGGGCGGTCTCCGGCGACGCGCTCTCCGGCGGTGCGGGGCTCGACGCCGTGCCGTCCGGCGCGCTGCCGTTCGAGCCGGTCCGGTGGGCGTTGTGCCGGGCCGGGCCTTCCATCAGGTTCATGGCCGGTTACTCCGTCCTGAGGTCCAGGGGGGCGGGGGCCTTACGGGTACCCAGTCGATCGAAAATGATCCGTGCTCGCATCCGGGGCGATTCGGGCCGATCGTCGAGTTTCCGGGCGTGAGGTGGGTAGAAGCAGCGGGCGTGGCGCGAAAGAGCGCGAACGGAAGGCGGTGACCCCATGGACGCCGAGCGGTTCGCCGTCGAGACCCTCCCCGGGCAGGAGCCCGGTGCCGTGGTTCTGGCGGTGCGGGGAGAGCTGGACCACGACACCGCGGACACGCTGCGAGCGGCACTGGACGAGCAGGCCGGCGCGGTCGGCGACGGGGCCGCACGCGGGACGGGCGCGAGCCGGATCGTCGTCGACTGCACGGCTCTGACGTTCTGCGACTCGTCCGGCCTGAACGTGCTTCTGAGATCCCGCCTCCAGGCGCTTGAGGCGGGACGGAGCGTGGAGCTGGCGGGCCTGAGGCCGCCGGTGTCGCGGATGTTCGAGATCACGGGGGCGCGCAGCGTGTTCCGGGTGTACGAGGACGTCTCCGAGGCGCTGACGGGCCGCAGGACGGGATAGGGCACGGGCCCGGGGCGGCATGCCGGGCGTACGAGGGCGGAGGTACCCATGGACCAGGAAGCCGCGGACAGCGGACCCGTCGGCGGGGTACACGAGAGCCGGATGTCCGGCGGTGGGGCCCGGCAGGGCCAGGTCCGGCGGCTTCTGCTCTTCGGCACCCGGGGAGTGGTCACGCGGTGCCGGGACTTCACCGCCGAGGCCCTGGCCGACTGGGGCTGGACCCCGGCGAGGACGGAGGAGGCGCAGGAGCGCGTGGACGACGTGCTGCTGCTGGTCTCCGAGGTGGTCACCAACGCCTGCCTGCACGCCGACGGCCCCGAGGAGCTGGTGCTGCACCACGACGGCGAACGGCTGCGGGTCGAGGTAGCCGACGGCAATCCGGAGCGCCCGGCCCGGCGCCGGCCGCGGGCCGCGTCACTACCCGGCGGACACGGGCTGATGGTCCTGGACCGCCTGGCGGGGGACTGGGGCTCGGAGCCGCGCGAGGGCGGCAAGGTGGTGTGGCTGGAGGTCCGCCGCCCGCCCGGCGCGCCCTCGTAAAACCACGCTCGCCCGTACACGCCCCGGGCCCGCCCGTACACGCCCCGGGACTGACCCGTACACGCCTCCGTCTCGCCGGTACGCGGGCCCTGACGCACTGCTCGGTGCCGGGGGAGCGTACGGGCGCGGCGGCTCCCGTTCACGCGGGCGGGCTCAGGAAGCCGCCCGGGATCGGGTCCCTGAACCCTGCTGCCCGCCGCCTTCGGAGCGGGGCCCGGGCCCTGCGGGCGCCTCCGGCCGGGCAGCGCGCCCGGGTGCGCTCGACGGGTGTTCCGGCGTGCGCTCAGTCGTCCGCCGCGTCCTCCAGCAGGCCGGTCCTCAGTTCGTCGAGGATCCGGGCCAAGAGCCGGGATATGTGCATCTGGGAGAGGCCGAGACGCTCGCCGATCTCCGACTGGGTGAGTTCGTCGCCGAAGCGCAGGGAGAGGATGTGCCGGTCGCGTTCGTCCAGGCGGGCGATCAGGGGCTTCAGCGACTCCAGGCAGTCGATCAGCTCGAACGACCGCTCCTCCTCGCCCAGGCGCCGCGCTCCGGCGGTGAGCGTCGTCTCCTCGTCGCCGACCGGTGTGTCCAGGGAGCGGGCCACGTAGCCGTTCGCCGCCTGCTCGCCCTCGGCCACGCACTCCTCGTCGACGTGCAGGTGCGCGGCGAGCTCCGCACGGCTCGGGCGCCTCCCCAGATCCTGTTCCAGCGTGTCGATCGCCTTGGCCAGCTCGATGCGCAGTTCCTGGAGCCGGCGCGGCACCTGGACGGCCCAGCTGGTGTCCCGGAAGAAGCGCTTCATCTCGCCCACGATGGTGGGCAGCGCGAAGGCCGAGAACTCCACGGCGCGGCTGGTCTCGAACCGGTCGATCGCCTTGATCAGTCCGATCGTGCCGACCTGGATGATGTCCTCGGTGGGCTCCGCGCGGTTCTTGAAGCGCCGCGCGGCGAACTTCACCAGGCTGAGGTTGAGCTCGACGAGCGTGTTCCGCACGTACGCGTGCTCCGCCGTGCCCTCCTCCAGCGACTCCAGTCGGGTGAACAGCGCCAGGGAGAGGTTCTGCGCGTCGGCCGTGCTCACCTCGGTGGGCCGGTCGATCTCGGGCAGGCCGTCCAGCGCCCGTCGCCGTACGCCGGCCGGCCCCGTGCTCTCCACGTGCGGCGCGTCGGCCCCGTTCGGCTCCGCCAGGAGGGACGGTGCGGAGACGGGGCGGTGGCTGATGTGCGAAGTGGACATGATGCTCCCTCGACGGGTGGCGCGGCTCCTCGCCTTCCGGGTCGGACGGCCAGGAGCGATCCTTCGAGCGTCCTTCCCGAAAGATTCCCGTTTGAGGGGAATCAACACCATTTGTCAGGGAAACCGGGACGTATGTCCACCTGGCAGCAGGGCGACACGAGCCGGGCCCGGCGCTTCCCGCTCACCGGCGAGCCGGGCGTCGTGGCCCACTGCCGGGACGTCACGCGCCAGGCGCTGCGGGAGTGGTTCGGAGCGGCCGGGGCCTCGGGGCTCGCCGCCGTGGAGGACGCTCTGCTGCTCGTCTCCGAGGTCGTCACCAACGCCTGCACCCACGGCGGCAGGCCGTACGAGCTGAGCCTGGACCACACGTACGGGCGCCTCCTGGTCCAGGTCAGCGACACCAGCCCGGTGCGCCCCCACCCCCACGGTCCGCACCGGGCGACGCGGTCCTCCGGGCACGGCCTGTACCTGCTGGACCGGCTCTCGGCGGCGTGGGGCTGTCTGCCGCGATCCGGGGGCAAAGCGGTCTGGTTCGAGGTCGACGTCCGGCGCGGTCCGGCCCCCGAAGGCCCGGGCCGCGCCGGACCGGTCCGTCCCCCGGTGCCTCCCGCTGACCGGCCGTGACTCCTCCCCGGCCCGCCCCGGTGCGCTCGTCCGGGCCTGGCCCCGCGCGCTCGCCCGGCCTGGCCCCCGGGTCCGCCCCCGTGCGCTCGTCCGGCCCGCTCCCCGGGCCCGCCTCGCAGGGAACGCCCGGCACGCACGCTGGCTCCGCTGCCGGTCGTCGGCGCGGCCCGCTGCGCCGCCCCCCTGCGCCCGGCGGCGCGGGAGGTGCCCCACCCTCCGCCTGCGATCGCCCGCGCCCGACGCCCCGCCCGCGACCTCCGTGCGGACGGCGCTCCTTTCGACATACGCCCTAGAGTGGAGAAGCGAACCGGGCCGCCGCGGTGCACCCCGTACCGCTCCCGTGTCGCCGCGAGGCCGAGATGGACGAATCCCCCCGCATCACTCCCACCCCTTCCGGCGGGGCCGCCGAGCGGTCGGCCGGGCCGGGCGAGGACGGGCTCCGCGAGCTGCTGGCAGGACTCACCGCGGTCCGCGACGGCGACCTGTCCGTGCGGCTGCCCGAAGCCGCCGGCGGCATCCAGGGCCAGATCGCGGCCGTCTACAACGACATGGTCGGCCAGCTCTCGCTGGTCACCTCCGAGGTCACCCGCGTCGCCCGCGAGGTCGGCGGGCAGGGCCTGCTCGGCGGACGCGCCCGGGAGCTGCGGGTGCACGGCGTCTGGCAGGAGCTGACCTCGGGCGTCAACACCATGGCCGACAACCTGACCTCGCAGGTCCGCTCCATCGCCCAGGTCGCCACGGCGGTCGCGGGCGGCGACCTGACCCGGAGGATCCGCGTCGACGCGCGCGGGGAGATCCTGGAGCTGAAGGAGACCATCAACACGATGGTCGACCGGCTCTCCTCCTTCGCGGAGGAGGTCACCCGGGTCGCCCGCGAGGTGGGCACCGAGGGAAAGCTGGGCGGCCAGGCCACCGTCCTCGGTGTCTCCGGCACCTGGAAGGACCTCACCGACAACGTCAACTCCATGGCCGACAACCTCACCAACCAGGTGAGGAACATCGCCCAGGTCACCACGGCCGTCGCCCAGGGCGACCTCACCAGCCGGATCGACGTCTCCGCGCGGGGCGAGATCCTGGAGCTGAAGACGACCATCAACACCATGGTCGACCAGCTGTCCTCGTTCGCCGCCGAGGTCACCCGCGTGGCCAGGGAGGTCGGCACGGAGGGGAAGCTCGGCGGTCAGGCCGAGGTCGAGGGGGTCTCCGGCACCTGGAAGCGGCTCACCGAGAACGTCAACGAACTCGCCGGGAACCTGACCCGCCAGGTCCGCGCCATCGCCGAGGTGACCAGCGCCGTCGCCGAGGGCGACCTCACCCGCTCCATCGCCGTCGAGGCGCCCGGCGAGGTCGGCGACCTCCGCGACAACATCAACGCCATGGTCGAGTCGCTGCGGGCCACCACCCGGGCCAACGAGGAACAGGACTGGCTCAAGACGAACATCACCCGGATCGCGAGCCGGATGCAGGGCACCCGCGCCCTGCCCGACATCGCGGAGCTGATCATGACCGAGGTGCCGCCCCTCGTCGACGCGCAGTACGGGGCCTTCTTCCTGGCGCAGCACGACGAGCGGGGCACCGCACTGGTCATGACCGCGGCATACGGCCTGCCGGAGGACCCCGGCACCACACCCCGCCGCTTCCGCCTCGGCCAGTCCCTGGTCGGCCAGGCCGCCCGCGACCGGCGCACCCTCGTGGTCGACCGGGTGCCACCGGGCTACGCCACCATCGCCTCCGGCGCGGGCCAGGGCGAACCCGGCATGCTGATCATCCTGCCGATCGTCCTCGAGGACCAGGTCCTGGGGGCCGTGGAACTCGCCTCGCTCCACCCGTTCACCGCCATCCACCGTGACTTCCTCGAACAGTTCGTCGACACCGCGGGGGCGGTCGTCAGCTCCCTCGTCGCCAACCTCCGGACCGACGAACTGCTCGGCCAGTCGCAGCGCCTCACCGACGAACTGCGCTCCAGCTCGGCCGAGCTGCGGGAGCGGCAGCAGGAACTGCAGCGCTCCAACGCCGAGCTGAAGGAGAAGGCGGCCCTCCTCGCCGAGCGCAACAAGGACATCGAGTCCAAGAACCTCGTCATCGAACAGGCGCGCCAGGAGCTCGAGGCGCGCGCCCAGCAGCTCTCCCGTACCTCCATGTACAAGTCCGAGTTCCTCGCCAACATGAGCCACGAGCTGCGCACACCGCTCAACAGCCTGCTGATCCTGGCGCGGCTGCTCGCCCAGAACCCCGAGGGGAACCTGACGGACAAGCAGGTCGACTACGCCGAGGTCATCCACTCCGCGGGCTCGGACCTGCTCCAGCTGATCAACGACATCCTCGATCTGTCGAAGGTCGAGGCGGGCAAGATGGAGATCCGTCCCGAGCCCTTCGCACTGCACCAGTTGCTCGAGTACCTGGAGGCGACCTTCGGGCCGGTGGCCGGCGAGCGGGAGCTGGAGTTCGCGGTCACCGTGGACGCCGGCGTGCCGGACGAGCTGACCACGGACGAGTCGCGGCTGCGCCAGATCCTGCGCAATCTGCTGTCCAACGCGATGAAGTTCACCGACAAGGGGCGGGTCGAGCTGGCCATCGGCCGCGCCGAGGGCGACGACCTTCCGCCCCGGCTGCGCGGAACAGGGTCCGCCCTCGCCTTCCGGGTCAGCGACACGGGCACCGGCATTCCCTCCGAACGTCTGGAGAGCATCTTCGGCGCCTTCCAGCAGGGCGACGGCACCACCGCCCGCAGCTACGGCGGCACCGGCCTCGGACTCTCCATCAGCCGTGAGGTGGCCGGGCTGCTCGGCGGCGCCCTCGATGTGCGGAGCACTCCCGGCCACGGCAGCGTGTTCACCTTCTTCCTCCCCGAGCCCCGGCTCGGGGGCCCGCCGGCGCCGGCCGGCGTGCCGGGACCCGGGGAGGGCGGCCTCGCGGCCGTCGGACGGCCCGTCACGGACCCGGAGGCCGTACCCGACCCCCGCACGGCCGGCCGGACCGTCCTGGTGGTCGACGACGACGGCCGGAACGTCTTCGCCCTCACCGAGGTGCTGGAGGGCCACGGGATCCACGTCCTGCGCGCCGACGGCGGCCGCACGGGGCTGGACCTGCTGAGCAGCCACCCCGAGATCGAACTCGTCCTGATGGACGTCATGATGGCCGGCATGGACGGCTACGCCGCCACGGAGGCGATCCGGTCGCTCCCGGGCCGTGCGGACCTGCCCGTCATCGCGGTGACGGCCAAGGCCATGCCCGGCGACCGCGCCAGGGCCCTGGCGGCCGGCGCCAGCGACTACGTCGCCAAACCCGTCGACGCGGACGAACTCATGACGAAGGTCCGGCAGTGGCTCACCTCCTGACCAGGGCGACGCTGCGCCGAGGACTCACCGCCTGACGGCGCCGCCCGCCGACGGCGGGCCCGTCCCGGCGCGCGTCACCATCGGGGCACGCCCGGCCGTGCGGCCTCGCCCCGGCGTCCGTCAGAGCACCTGCACCGCCACGATGCTCGTGTCGTCGTCCGTGTCCCCGCCGGCCGCGCTCAGCAGGCGGTCCAGCAGCTCGTCCAGCGGATAGCCGCTCTGCCGCTCGGCCTCCGCGACCAGGTGTGCGAGGCCCCGGTCCAGGCCGTCGTGCCGGCGTTCGATCAGCCCGTCCGTGTACAGCAGCAGTGTGTCGCCCGCCCGCAGCCGGGTGCGCCGCTCGCTGTACGTGTATCCCGGCACCGCACCGAGCAGCACGTCACGCGGTGCGTCGAGCAGCCGGGCCTTCCCCTCCCTGATCAGCAGGGGAGGCAGATGGCCGGCGCTCGACCAGACGAAGACGCGGTCCTCGGGCTCGTACAGCGCGCAGACGGCCGTGGCGGTGGGATGGTCCGTGGTGCGCAGGGTCAGCTCGTTCAGCCAGCGCATCAGGCAGCGGGGGGAGTTGCCGGTGAAGGCGAGCCCGCGCTGGGCGTTGCGGAGCGCCACCATGCCGTTGACGGACGTGATGCCGTGGCCCGCGATGTCCCCGACCGCGACGAGGACCTTGCCGCTCGGCAGCGGCAGGACGTCGTACCAGTCGCCGCCGACCCGGTACTCCTCCGCGGCCGGGCGGTAGCGGGCCGCCACCTTCAGACCGGGCAGTTCCTGGAGGTCCGGGACTTCGGGCACGATCGCCTGCTGGAGTTGCAGGGCCAGCCGATGGCGGATCTCGGCACGTCCCTGCACGGCCGTCAGATGGTCGAAGGTCGCGTTGAGCGCCGCCTCGGTACGGCGGCTGGCGGACACGTCCTGGTAGACGCCGGCGATGCCGCTGACGGCGCGCCCGTCGAGCAGCGGTTCGGCCGCCACCCGGACGTGGCGCACGGTCCCGTCGCCGAGGAGGACGCGCAGGACCGTCTGCGCGCCCGTCTGGCGTTCGGTCAGCGCCGTGAGCAGTGCGGTCAGGGCCGAGCCGTCCTCCGGGTGCACCCGCCCCCGCAGCCCGAGCAGGGGGACGGGCTTCTCGTCGCGGGCCATGCCGAAGATCGCGAACGCCTGTTCCGACCAGAGGGTCTCGCCGCCGGTGAGGCTGTCCTGGAAGGTGGCCACGCTCTGCAGACGCGCCACCGCCCGTCCCGCCGCCAGGCCGGGGTCGCTCGCGGTGTGCCACAGCACGACCGTCCGCTCGGCGCCCGCCGGCAGCACCCGGACGTCGAACAGCCGGGGCGAGCCGCTCGCCGGGGCGTCGGCGCCGGGCAGCAGGGCCGCCCGCTGCACGCGGGTGCTGCGGTGGGCGCGGCGCGCGAGGTGGGCCAGGTCGGCGTGGACCACCGGCAGGGCCAGGGCCAGCGAGCGGTCCTCACGCGACGGCGCGGCGCCGATCGCCTCCACCGCTTCGTCGTTGAGGTGCTCGATCGTCGGCGCCGTGGACGTCGGCGGGGTGTGCAGGAGCATCGCCGGGTGGATCAGCGCGTCCAGGACGTCGGCGAGGACGGGAGTGGCCGCGGGGGCCGCCTCCGCGGCGTCGAGGACGGTCCCCGCCACCTCCATGAGCCCCATCAGGGCACGCCGCAGCGGGGTCTCCAGGGTCAGCGGCCCGGGCCAGCACACGAGGGCGAGTCCGGCCGTCGCGCCGCGCACCCGCAGGGGGAGCAGCGCCCGGGCGGAGCGCGGTGACGGACCGGGGAGGACGTCGTCGTGCCCGGCGTCCAGCCAGGCGGGCGAGCCGTCGGCGAGGACCTCCCCGAACAGCCTCGGACCGGCGGGGGGAATCCACTGCCACAGGGCCGCTTCGGCCGCGCCGACGCCGGCGTGTCCCGCGAGCCGCAGACATCCCGAGTCGGCGCGCCGCCAGAGCCAGAGGCTCTCCGCCCCGAACGGGGCGAGGCCGCCTTCCAGCAGGGTGCGGGCGGCCTCGCCGACGGTGTCCGCGGTCTCGGCCGCCGACACGGCGCGGCGGGCCCGCCGCGTCTCGGCGATCCGGCGCGCGGCGGCCCCGGCGGCGTGGTCCGCCGGGGCCTGTGGCAGGGGGCCGGGCCCCGGTCCGTGCACGGGGCCGGCGGTCCCGCCGTCTCCGCCCTCCTCCACGGCCTCCGCCCCGGGACCGAGCGGCGGGCTGAGAGAGGACCCGGCGAGGCTGTTGAGGATGTCGGCGGCGAGGTCCTCCGCCTCCAGGCCGGTGGCATGCGCCAGGGCGTCGAGGTGGGCTGCCGCGTCGGCGGGGGAGGCGCTCAACTGGGCCGCGAGGACGCCGGTGGCCAGGTCGAGGAGGTGCCGACGCGTGCGCTCCGCGCGCAGGCGGCGGATCTCCGCCGTGAGCAGGCCGAGGGTGTCCGGGCCGGACACCGCCTCTCCGGCACCGGGAGGCTTCGCCGCGGGCGTCGCAGTCACGGCTTCTTCGTCCCTCCACGCACCTTCGGCCGAGGCCGTCGTATTCGTTCGGAATACTCCCCATATAGGATTTTCCTACGAGATCATGATGATCTCTCCTGAATCGTCTCACTTTCGGCGGAGAGTGGCGCACCGTGGCCGCGGGTCGCCGCCGTCGCGCGCGGAGCACCGGCCACGTGTCTGAACGGCGCTTCTCCGGGTACTCGCGGCAGCAGAGCCCGAGAACCGGTGCCCCCGGCCGTGTCGGCCGGGGGTGTCGTTCTCGGACCGGCATGCGTGAACAGGGACGGACGGACGGCCCGGATGACACCGGACCGGCCCGCTGGGAGGTGTCGGCGATGGAGGAAGTACGGCTCTCGCCACGCGAGCGGCGCATCCTGGCCGAGATCGAGAGGGATCTGGAGCAGGACCGGGACGACCGGCGCCTCGACGGTGACCTCCGCGACGGCGTGCGGCCGGACGAGGCGGGTCCGGACGAGGCCCGCCCGGCGCGTGGCCGGAGGCCGCGAGGGCGCGGAGCGGCCGGGAGGTCCGCGCGCCCCGGGTTCGCCGGTTCCGGCGCCTCCGCCGCCGACGGACGTCGGCGCGGGGCGAGCGGCCGCAGGGCCGCCTGGGGGACCGCCCTGCTGGGCCTCCTCGCCGTCGCCCTTCTCGTCGCCTCCGTCGTGACCGCGGCGCCCGTCCTGGTCTGGGTGTTCGCGGTGGTCTGGGTCCTCGCCCTGGCCTGCCTGCTGCGCATGGTGATCCGCTGGTCGCGAAAGATGAGGACGAGAACATGAGCAGTGTCACCGAGACGGCCACCGAGGCCGTGGGCCCGGCCGCGGCCGCCCCCCGGCTGCCGTCCGCCCGCGGCGAGGTCTCCGAGGCGGTGCGCGCCCATCTGCGCGGCGACGGCCCGGTGCTGCCCGACGCCGCTGTGACCGGGCGGCTCGACCCGTACGGCGACGACCTCCACCTCGCGCTGCACCTCTGCTACGAGCTCCACTACCGGGGCTTCGCCGGGGTGGCGGACGAGCGGGAGTGGGATCCGGCCCTCCTGGAGCTGCGGTCCCGGCTGGAGACGGGCTTCCTCACCGCCCTGCGCGACGAGTGCGGGGCGACCGACGACGTCGCCGAGGCGCTGGGAGCCCTCCTGATCGAACCGGTTGACGGAACCGGCCCTTCCCACTTCCTCGTCGACCACGGAGAACTGTGGCAGCTCAGGGAGTACGCGGCGCTGCGATCGGTCTACCACCTCAAGGAGGCCGACCCGCACGCCTGGGTGATCCCCCGGCTGCGCGGGCGCGCCAAGGCTTCGATGGTGGCGGTGGAATACGACGAGTTCGGCTGCGGCCGCGCCGAGCGCATGCACGCGCGGCTGTACGCGGAGCTGATGACGGACCTCGGCCTCGACACGACGTACGGCCGGTACGTCGAGGCGGCCGGGGCGCCGACCCTCGCGACCGTCAACCTCATGTCGCTGTTCGGGCTGCACCGCGCCCTGCGGGGGGCGCTCGTCGGTCACTTCGCCTCCGTCGAGATCACCTCCTCGCCCGGCTCCTCCCGGCTCGCGCTCGCCCTCGAACGGGCCGGTGCCGGACCCGCGGCGGTCCGCTTCTACGAGGAGCACGTGGAGGCGGACGCCGTCCACGAGCAGCTGGTCCGCCGCGAGGTCGTCGACGGCCTCCTGGAGGAGGAACCCCACCTCGCGGCGGACGTCGCCTTCGGGATCCAGGCCACCGGGCTCCTGGAGGACCGGCTCGGCGACACCCTGGTGGGGGCCTGGTCCCGGGGTGAGACGGCGCTCCGCCGCCCGCTCGACGCGTGCGAGTGAGCGGGGCGCCGCGCGGTGGAAGCAGCGGCGGTGGCGTGGGCGGCGCCGCCCACGCCACGGGTGCCATGACCAGATCGCGCTCCCCCTATGAGGGACGCGGCTCGTCCACGGGAGCCGGGCGGCCGGGAGCGCGCTCGGCTCCCGCCGTCACGCGCTCAGCTCCCGCCGTCGCCGGTGCCGGCCGAGCGGCGCCGCCACAGCCAGAGCGAGAGAGCCGCGCCGAGGGCTGAACCCACCAGGGCCAGCGGGAGCCCCGCCCACGGACCTGAGGGCACCGGACCGTGCGGACCGCCCTTCTCCGGTCCGGCGTTCCCCGTTCCGCCCTTCTCTGCTCCGCCCTTCTCCGGCCCGGCGTTCCCGTGCCCGGCGGGCAGCGGCTCGGTCAGAGCTGCCACCCGTTCCGACACCGGCGCCGGCCGCGCCGCCGTGGCCGGCGGCCGCGGACTCCCCGGCGCCTTGCCCGCCTCCTGTCCCGGTCCCTTCTGCGCCCCGGCCGCCGGCCGGCCCGCCGCGGCGGCCTCGCCCGTCTCGGGCGCAGGACTCCGCCGGGCCCGCAAGGGCTCCGGGACGAGGGAGCCCACCGGCCGGACCCGGTCCGCCGCGTCGAACCCCCAGTCGAGCAGCGACCTGGCCTCCTCGTACACCGCGCGCCCGCCCGAGCGCGGGTTCATCACCGACACGACCAGCGTGCGCGAGCCTCGGCGCGCGGCGGCGATCAGGGTGTTCCCGGCGCCGCTGGTGTAGCCGTTCTTGATCCCGATGAGCCCCGGGTAGCGCGCCACGCCGTCGGCTCCCGTCAGCAACCGGTTCGTGTTGCGGATGCCGTACGACCACGAGCCCGAGGGGAAGTCGGTGTAGGGCGTCGAGCAGTACCGGACGAACGCCGGGTCCTGGAGCCCCGCCCGGCCGAAGAGGGCCAGGTCGTACGCGGACGAGACCTGCCCCGGCGCGTCGTATCCGTCCGGCGACACCACCCGCGTGTCCCGTGCCCCCAGGGCCCGGGCCTTGTCCTGCATCTGGCGGGTCATCGACTCCCAGCCGCCGCTCATCGCCGCCAGTACGTGGACGGCGTCGTTCCCCGAGCTGAGGAAGACGCCGTTCCAGAGGTCCGACACCTTGTAGGTGTACCCGGGCCGGACACCGACCAGGCTGCTGCCCTGCCCGATCCCCTCCAGCTCCCACTCGTCGACCGTGTGCAGCCGGTCGGCTTCGAGCTGGGGCAGCGCGGTGAGGGCGAAGAGGGCCTTGAGGGTGCTGGCCGGGGGCAGCCGACGGTGGGCGTTGCGCGCCGCCAGGACCTCGCCGGTGGCCACGTCGGCCACCAGCCAGGACCGCGCGGAGGATTCGGGGAGGTCGGGCGCGCCCGGCAGCGGCTGGACCTGGGTCCCGGTGCGGTGCAGCCGGCTCGCGTCGATGAAGCGTGCGGTGGGAGGCGTGGGTTCGGTGGCGGACGAGGCCGTGGCCGCGGGGGCGGGCAGCACGAGCAGCAGCGCCGCGGCACCGGCGGCGGCATGACGGACAGCTGACGTGACGATCATTCAGCCACCGTAGGAAGCGGGGGCTTCCCCCGCAGATCGGAGTGCGCCGACCGGCGTACGACGGCCGCCGCGGCGGAGCACGCCGAACGCGACGCCGACGAGAGCGCCTGCGGCCCTGCGGCTCTGCGGCTCCGCGGTCCAGGGGGCCCTGAGGCGCCTGCGGTCCCTGCCGTCCATAGGGCCCTGGGGCCCTCGGTCCATGCGGTGCTGGAGCCGTCCATGGCGGATGCGGTACTTGTGAACTGTGTGGCCTATGTCGCCCGTGTGGCTCGCATGACACGTGCGGCCCGTGTGGTGCGTGGGCCGTCCGCGATGCCGGCCTGTGTGGTGCGTGGGCCGTCCGCGA
>NZ_JBFASK010000031.1:21922-82024 GCF_040677675.1 Streptomyces sp. NPDC053755
TGTGTGGTGCGTGGGCCGTCCGCGATGCCGGCCTGTGTGGTGCGTGGGCCGTCCGCAACGCCGGCCCTTGTGGTGCGTGGGCCGTCCGCGATACCGCGGTATGCGCGCGGCCGCCACGGGGCCCGCGGCCGCTGTGGCGCCTGCGCCCTCTGCGGCCCCCTGGCACCCGGCCACCCGTGGTTCCCGAGGTGTCTGAGGAGCAAGGCATCCTGGTGACGTGTCCTCACACCCCTTTCCCCGCAGCCCCGTTCCCCCGGAGACCGCAGCTCCACGGGCCCCCGGTGCCCCCGTCGCCGCCGGTCCGGCCGGAGCGCCGTCAGGCGCGCCCGCGCCCCGGGCGGCGGACGGGCATCCCCGGTCCGCGCCGGCCGGTCACATGATCGTCTGTGGTGACGACGTGCTCGCCCACCGGCTCGCGGGGGAGCTCCACGACGTCTACGGTGAGCGGATCACCCTCCTGGTCCCCGCGCCCCGCGAGCCCGAGAGGCCGTCGGCCGGCCGGCCGGGGCTCGCCCAGGCGCTCTTCGGCAGGGTGACGGCGGCCGTCGTCCGGGGCACCGTGGGGGAGCAGCGGGGGGCCGCGCCGGCCCGCTCCGTCCGGGTCGTGGAGACCGCGGAGGTGGACGACGCCGTCCTCGTGGACGCGGGTGTCGAGCACGCGGCCGCGCTCGCCCTCGTGTACGACGACGACGAGACCAACATCCGCGCCGCGCTCGCCGCGCGCCGGCTCAATCCGCGGCTGCGGCTGGTGATCCGGCTCTACAACCGCAAGCTGGGCCAGCACCTGGAGACCCTCCTCGACCAGGCCGCGGCCGTCGCGGAGCCCTGCCTCGACCCCAGGCTCCTGGACGCGTCGACGACCGTCCTCTCCGACGCCGACACGGCCGCCCCGGCGCTCGCGGCCACCGCGATCGCCGGCACCAGCAAGGTGGTCCAGGCCGGGGGCCTCCTGCTCCACGCCGTGGAACGGACCCCGCCCGCCCGTGGCGAGGTCGCCGACCCGGGCCTGTGCACCCTCGCCCTGCTCTCGGCGACCACGAACGACCCGGCCGGCTGTGAGGGCTCCGAGCGCAGCGGCGACGAGGGACCCCAGCTCCTGCCCGACGACCAGGCCGTCGCGGCGGCTCCGGGCCGCGCCACGGTCGCCCTCGAAGCGGTCGCCTACGCCGGCCCCACGCTCTCCTCGAACCGCTTCGGCGCCTCCGCCCTGCCCGTCGCCTCGCTCTTCTCCCGCCGGCTGCGCTGGTCGCTGGCCGGCGTGACCGCCGCCGTCGCCGCGATCGCGCTCGCCACCTGGCTCACCACCGGCGACCACCCCCTGCACGCCGCCTATCTGACGCTGCTCGACCTCTTCGCCATCGGTGAGCCCGCCGTCGGCGAGACGACCAGCCGCCAGGTGCTGCAGCTCCTCGCCGGGCTGCTCGGGCTGCTCCTGCTGCCCGTCCTGATCGCCGGACTCCTCGAAGCCCTCGGCACGTTCCGTACGGCGACCTCGCTGCGCCGCCCGCCGCGGACACTGTCGGGCCATGTGGTGCTCCTGGGTCTCGGCAAGGTCGGTACGCGCGTCCTCGCGCGTCTGAGGCGGCTGAACATCCCCGTCGTCTGCGTCGAGTCCGACCCCGAGGCGCGCGGTGTGGCACTGGCCCGCCGGCTGCGCGTGCCGACGGTCATCGGCGACGTGACCGAGGAGGGAGTCCTGGAGGCGGCCCGCATCCACCGCGCCCATGCCCTGCTCGCCCTGACCAGTATCGACATCACCAATCTGGAGGCCGCGCTCTCGGCCCGCGCGGTCAAGGCCGACCTGCGCGTCGCCCTGCGCCTGTACGACGACGACTTCGCCACCGCCGTCTACCGCACTCTGCGCACCGCCCACCCGGACGCCCTCACCCGCAGCCGCAGCGTCTCGCACCTGGCGGCACCGGCCTTCGCCGGAGCCATGATGGGCCGCCGGATCCTGGGCGCCATCCCGGTGGAGCGCCGGGTGCTGCTCTTCGCGGCCGTGGAGGTGGCGGGCAACCCGCTCCTCGACGGCCGTACGGTGGCGGAGGCGTTCCGGCCGGGCGCCTGGCGGGTCATCGCCCTCGCCACCGGCTCAGCGCCGCTCGGGCGCCCGGGGGCGGGGCTCGTCTGGCAGCTCCACCCCGGCCAACTGCTCGCGCCCGGCGACCGGGTGGTGATCGCCGCGACCCGCCGCGGCCTGGCCGAGCTCCTGGGCCGGCGCCCCCGGCAGCCCGCCCCCGACACGATGGGCTGACGTGAGGCACGGGCGCGGGCCGCCCGGGCAGGCGACGTGACGGGAGGGGTCGGGCCGGTGCCGACCCCTCCCACCCTGGGCACGACGACCGTAGGATCCGACCGTTCAGCCGCTCTGACCGTTCCGTCGCCGATCCGGACCGCCTCGCCGTCAGGAGTGCACCCGTGAACGCCACGCCCCACCGTCTCGACCCCGCCGGGGGCTGCCCGCACGCCGCCAACGCCCGGCTGCTCGCCCGGGGCGCCGTGACCCCGGTTCTCCTGCCCGACGGCATCGAGGGAATGGCCGTCCTCGGCCACGACGCACTGCGCGAGTTCCTCTCCCACCCCGAAGTCGCCAAGGGGGCGCACCACTTCACGGCCCTCACCGAGGGGCGCGTCCCCGACGGCTGGCCGCTGCGCACCTTCGCCACCGTCCCCGGGATGACCACCGCCGACGACGCCGATCACCGGCGGCTGCGGTCCCTGGTCGGCACCGCGTTCACGCCCCGACGCGTCGAAGGGCTCCGTCCCCGGGTCGAGGCCGTCACCGCCGGGCTCCTGGACGGGCTCGCGGCGGCCGCCCGCGACGGCGACGGCGTCGCCGACCTGCGCCGCCACTACGCCCTGCCGTTGCCCCTCGGCGTGATCTGCGAACTCCTCGGCGTGGACGAGGAGTACCGGGACCGGCTGCACCACCTCTCCAACCAGGTCGTCGCCACCGACATCGGTCCCGAGCAGGCTCTTGCGGCCAACCGCGAACTCCTCGAGGTCATCGCCGCCGTCGTCGCCGCCCGCTCCGCGCGGCCGGGTGACGACCTCACCAGCGCCCTGATCGCCGCCCGCGACGAGGGCGGTGACCGGCTGAGCCCGCCCGAACTCATCGGCACCCTGATCCTGATGATCATCGCCGGGCACGAGACGACCCTGAACCTCATCACCAACGCCGTCCGCGCGCTCTGCGCGCACCGGGACCAGCTCACCCTCCTGCTGGACGGCCGGGTCCCCTGGCCGGACGCGGTCGAGGAGACCCTGCGGTGGGACAGCCCGGTGAGCTACTTCCCGTTCCGCTACCCCACCCGCGACCTCACGGTCGACGGCACGCTGATCCCGAAGGGCACCCCCGTCCTGGCGGGTTACTCGGCGGCGGGCCGCGACACGAAGGCCCACGGTCCGGACGCCGACCGCTTCGACCTCACTCGGAGACCGACGGCCAGGCATCTCTCCCTGGGCCACGGCCCCCACTACTGCCTGGGTGCCCCTCTCGCCCGCATGGAGGCCGCCATCGCCCTGGAGGCGCTCTTCACGCGCTTCCCGGACCTCACCCTCGCGACCCCCGAGTCCGGCCTTCCCCGCCACGCGAGTTTCGTCGGCAACAGCGTGCGCGTCCTCCCGGTCCGTACGGGCTGACCCGTCCCGATCCGCTCGCGTCGCCCCGCGGCCCGGCCCGGCGGCCGGGCCTACATCCGGCCGCGGTCCGCCGTCGTCGGGGAGGTGCGCAGGGCCGAGACGAGGTGGAGGAGGTGGGCCTCGTTGCCCGAGAACCCCGCGGCGCGGAGGGCCGCGTCGGCCTCGGCCATGGGGTGGGTGAGCATCGCCCCGGCGTACGGCGCGAGGTGCGGGTCGGTCAGGACCGCCTGGGTGGACTCCAGCAGACGGAGGTACGCCTGGGCGGCGGCGCGCTCACGGGCGGTGATCGTGGTCATGTCGGGCTCCCTCTCGACAGGTTGGCACTCCCACCCTCTCGTACGGGTCTGACAATCAGGGTTCGCCCCGCCCGTCCAGGTGTGTGGTGAGGCGGTCGAGGAAGACCCGCTGCCCCGCGACGAGCAGCGGAGCGGCCGCCACGGGGGTGAACCAGCCGACCCGGTCGATCTCCGGGAACTCCTGCTGGACGCCCGATCCGCGCGGCCACTCCATGGTGAACGTGCCCGGCACCACCCGCGTCGGGTCGAGGTCCGCCTCGACCGCCCAGATGACGACGGTCTTTCCGTTCCGCTGCCGTGCCTCACCGAGCGGGATGCGCTCGCCGTCCGGTGCCGGGAGTCCCAGCTCCTCCTCGAACTCGCGCCGGGCGGCGGCCTCCGGGGTCTCCTCGGGGCCGTACTCGCCCTTCGGGATCGACCAGGCCGAGACGTCCTTGGAGGACCAGAAGGGTCCACCCATATGGCCGATGAGTACCTCGGTGCCGCCGTCCGGTGTCCTGCGGAAGAGGAGGAGCCCAGCGCTGCGCTTGTCCGGCATGCCGTCCAGTGTCGCCGAGCCGGTCAGATTCCGCAGCTGCTCGCCGACCAGAAACGCGATGCCCGGGTGTCGACGTGGGCGTGGTCGCCGTGGCCCGGGTAGCCGGGGCCGAGGATCCCGTTGAACCCGTGGTTGCGCGCCTGCTTGGCCAGGGTGCACAGGGACGGCGATCCGGTGAGGTCGATGCCGTCGCCGTACAGATGGCGGCTGTCGGAGGCGCCGCCGACGGCGGAGTTGCAGGCGTAGGAGCGGAATCCGCTGCTCACGGAGATCGGTACGTCACCGAGCGCGTGGCGCAGGGCCTCCAGTTTCCACATCGCGCGCAGGGCGTTCGCCTTGGCGGTGGCCGCGCTGACGGCTCCGCCGGAGAAGTCGCCGTTGCACTTGTTGAGTTCGGCGTAGGTGAAGTGCGCGGGGGTGCAGTCGGCGTCCTGGAGCGCGTACAGCTTGGAGAAGGTGGCGGGGCCGGCGACGCCGTCCGCCGCCAGTCCGTACGCCTGCTGGAAGCGGGTCACGGCGGATTTCGTCGCCGGGCCGTAGGAACCGTCGACGGCGAGGACGGCGCCGTAGCCGGGGTAGCCGGCGACCCGGATCTGCAACTGGGTCACGTCCGCGCCGGACATGCCGGAGGACAGCGTGCGCCCCCAGGTGTAGCACTCGTCCGCGTGCGCCGTGCCCGCGGTCGCGACCGTGCCCGCGAGTGCGGCGACCACCAGCAGGAGCAGGGAGAGCAGGGATCTGATCGCGCGCCTGACCATGACACCTCCGTGTCGGAAGACGGAATTCCTGTCATGAGCATGAGGCCGACGGGAGGGGTGGTCAACGGCGCGTCGCACATGCCAGAGGACCAGGCCTCTGACGCTACGCGTCGAGGCTCACCACCACCGGACCGCCGGCCGGATCGACGTCCGCCGTCCACGCCGAGGGCAGCCGCACCGAACGGAACGGCCACACCGTGCCCGGCACGACGGCCCGGTGCAGGAGCCGGCCGTCCTGGACGACCTTGACCACCGGGCTCGTCAGCGGCGCGTCCGCACGCACCAGGACCGGTCCCGTCGGCACACCGTCCGCGATCCGGTTAGGGAGCGTCCACCGAAGCGGCCGCTCGGCCACCACCGGCGCCCCCGCCGGGGGCCAGGGTTCTCCCGCCAGCCGTCGCAGCACCGACTCCGCCGCCGCGCGCCCCTCCGCGGCGGCCGTGGCCGCCGACTCGACGCCCCGTAGGACGTCGCCCGCCGCGAAGACCCCCGCCGTGCCGGTACGGAGGAAGGCGTCGACCGCCGGCCCCCGGGTGCCGGCGTCCAGCGCCACCCCACCCGCGCGGGCCAGTTCGTGCTCGGGAATCCAGTCGCCGGTGAAGACCGCCGTGTCGCAGCGGATCGTCCCCCTGCGTCCGCCGCGGTCCAGCACCCCGATCCCGGTGAGGCGGCCCCGCCCCAGCAGCTCGGTCACCGTCGTGCCCGTGAGCAGGGGAGGAGGCGCCGTGCCGGAGGCCGCGGCGAGACGCCGGGGCCCGCGCACCCCGTCCGTCACCATCGCCACCACGTCGACACCGGCCCCGCGCAGCGTCCGCACCGCGTGGTGGGCGACGGGTTCGGCGCCGATCACCACCGCACGGCGCCCGAGCCGGTCCCCGCGTACTCCGTACCGCACCACCGACCGCTGGAGCTCCCCGGTCGTCAGGATCCCGGCCGGCCGGGTCCCCGGCACCAGCCGCGCGCTGCGCGGCCGCTCCCTGGCGCCCGTGGCGAGGACGACCGCCCTGGCCGTGATCCTCTCCAGCCCGGTGGGCGCGGTGACCTCCAGGGCCGACGGCCCGGCCCAGCCGGTGACCGATACGCCCGTGCGGATCGTCGCCCCGGCCCGTACCGCCGCCGCGACCGACCGGCGCGCGAACGCCGCTCCGTCCGTCGTCCGGCCCCACTCGCCCACGCCGAAGCCGCCGTGAGCGCAGAACCGCGGCACGCCGCCGGCCTCCTCGTCCCGTTCCAGGACCTCGACCCGGCCGGCGTCCGCCGCCGCCAGCCGGGCGGCCGCGGCGAGCCCGGCCGGACCGGCCCCGACGACCAGCACGTCGACCGACCGGATCACCGGCGCGCCTCCTCGAACATCGCCCGCACGGCCGGGCCGCAGGAGAACCCCTGGCAGCGCCCGCCGCAGGCCCGGGTCCGCCGCCGCAGCCCGTCGAGCGTGGCCGGCGCGATCGTGGACGAGAGCGCCTCCCGGATCTCGCCGCGGGTCACGCGCTCGCAGTGACAGACGACGGCCCCGAAGTCCGGCTCCCGGGCGATCCGATCGGCGTCGCGGTACGGACGGGGGAACGCCTCGCCGAGGTTCGGCATCCGGACCGGGGCGAGCGGCCGCCGCGCGCCGAGCTCCAGCCCTTCCCCGGCCAGCAGGCCCACGACGTGGTCGGCGAGCGCGAGGGAGGCGGTGAGCCCGGTGGACCGGATGCCGCCGACCGTGACGTACCGCTGCCCGGGATGGGCGGCCACCCGGAAGTCGTCGTCCTCGGTGGCGGCCCGCAGCCCGGCGTAGACGGCCGTCACCTCCTCGTCCAGGAGCGCCGGCAGGATCCGCCGGCCCTGGGCGCGAAGGGCGGCGAGCCCTTCGGCCGTCGAACCGGTGGCCGCCTTGTCGTCCACATCCTCCGCCGTCGGACCCAGCAGGACGTTCCCGTAGACCGTCGGGGCCACGAGCACCCCTTTGCCGAGCCGGCCCGGCACGGGCAGGAGGATGTGCCGGACGAGCCCGCGCGCGAACTTGTCGAAGACGATCAGCTGGCCCCGCCGGGGCGTCACGGTGAAGTCGTGCCGGCCGAACAGAGCGTCGAACTCGTCCGCGAACAGCCCGCAGGCGTTGACGACGTAGCGGGCCCGCAGCTCCCCGCGCCGGGTGACCAGCCGGTGCGGCCTCCCCGGACGGGCCGACTCGACCCGGCAGTGGAGGTGCAGGTCCACTCCGGAGCGGACCGCCTGGGTGGCGTACGCGAGCGTCGTCGTCCACGGGCAGACGACCGACTCCCCGGGCACCGCCAGCGCCCCGAGGGCGCCGGGTCCCAGGCGCGGCTCGCGCGCGGCGAGTTCGCCGGCCGCGATCACCCGCGTGGTCCGGTGACCGTTGCGGGCGGCCTTATCGGCGAGGGCGGGCAGGGCGGACAGCTGTTCGGCGTCCCAGGCGACCAGCAGCGCCCCGAGCGGCTCGACGGGAATGCCCGCCTCGTCCGCGTAGGCGAGGAGCCTCCGGCGCCCCTCCCGGACCAGCCTGCCTTCGAGCGAGCCCGGCACGGCGTCGAAACCGGTGTGCAGGATCGCGGTGTTCGCCTTGGACGTGCCGTCGCCGACATCTCCGGACGCCTCGACGAGCGCCACCCGCAGATCGTGGCACGCGAGTTCGCGCGCGAGGGCGCAGCCGACCACTCCGGCACCGACGACGGCCACGTCGTACTCCGCCCCCGGCGCGGAGGTGTCGGGAAGCGCGCCGGTGCGGGTCACCGTGCCGCGGGCCGGCGGCCCGCCCGCCGGGACGTTCCCGCGTGCCCCGGCCCCACCGGCCCCACCGGGCCCGGCCGGGACCGTCACGGACGTCCGCCCTCCCGCGCCGGTGCTTCCCGCACCTCGCATCCCGGCACCACGTCTCCCCGTGCCGCGCCCCTCCACGGCCCTTCTTCTCACGGCCCGTCTCTTCGCGGTCATGGGCGCGAGGGTCCGGGGGCGCCGTCGAGGAGCGCGCCCACCGCCGAGCGGAACCGGCCCATGCGCTCACTCGCCTCCGCGCCGCCGATCCGCGGCTCGTACACGGCCGACGGCTTCCACTCCGGTACGGCCTCGTCGACGCCGAGCGAGGGGTCGTGCCCCAGCCGGGCGACCGCCGCGACCCCCAGCGCGGTCGCGTCCGGCAAGGCCGAGACCTCGACGGGGCGCTGGAGGAGATCCGCCTGGGTCTGCATCAGCAGCGCGGACCGCGTGAGACCGCCGTCCACCCGCAGGGTGGCCGGCGGGGCGCCGAGGCCGACGGCCGCCGCGCCCGCCAGCTCGACCACCTGGGCCGCGATCCCCTCGCACAGGGCGCGGACCAGGTGGCCCGCCGTCGTGTCCAGGCCCAGACCGTGCAGGGAGCCGCGCACGTCCCCGCGCCACCAGGGCGCCGCGAGTCCGGCCAGGGCCGGTACGAAGGTCACGCCCCCGGCGTCCGGCACCGTCCCGCCCACGCGGTCCAGGTCCTCGGCGCCGGAGAGCACCCCGAGATCGGTCAGCCAGCGGACGGCCGACGCCGCCGTGAACACCTGGCCGTCCAGGCAGTAGCTCGTCCGGCCCCGCAGCCGCCACGCCACGCAGCTCACCAGACCGCCGTCGCCCCGGTGGGGGACCGGACCCGTCTGTGCGAGCAGGAACGCCCCCGTGCCGTAGGTGCACTTGGCGGCGCCCGGTTCGGTGACCCGCTGGGCGAGGAGCGCCGCCTGCTGGTCGACCAGGAGGCCGGTGACGGGCAACGGCGGTCCGAACGCGGTCGTCGTGCCGACCGGCGTGTCCGAGTCCACCAGCCGCGGCAGCCGTTCGCCGCCCAGCCCGAAGACGTCGAGGGCGGGCTCCGACCAGGACACCGTGTCCAGGTCGAGGAGTCCGGTGCGGCCCGCGGTGGAGGTGTCGGTGACGAACGCGCCGGTGAGCCGGTGTACCAGCCAGGCGTCGCTGGTGGTGACGACGCCCGCCCCGGTGAGACGGCGACGGATCCAGGCCATCTTGGGAGCGGCGAAGTAGGGGTCGAGGGGCAGTCCGGTCCAGCGACGCAACCGCTCGGCGTGGGCGGAGAGTTCGTCGCACAGCGCGGCGGCCCTGCGGTCCTGCCAGACCAGCGCGTCGGTCAGGGGGGCGCCGGTGGCGGGGTCCCAGGCGAGGACCGTCTCGCCCTGGTTGGCCAGACCCACGGCCACGACCGGAGTGTCCGCCGCCGCCAGTGCCGCGCGCCCGGCGGTGACCACGGAGGCGTACAGCTCCCGCGGATCGACCTCGACCAGGCCACCGGGCAGATGGCGGGGCCGCACGGGCGCCGCGCCGGTCCCGATGACGCCGCGGTCGGGGCAGACGACGAGCGCCTTGGTCCCCGAGGTGCCTTGGTCGACGGCGAGTACCGGCCCCGTCATCGTCGCGCTCCCGTCCTCGTGGCGGCGCACCCGGGCGTCCGGGTCGTCGCGCGTCGGCGCGTGCGCACACCGTCCACCGTGCCCCCCCGTGCGTCCGGTGGACCCGGGTGCACGCGCCGAGCCGGTGCCTCCGGTGCACCTGCCGCCCTTGATCACCGGAGCCGAAGCCTGGTGTACCCGCCTCGACGCGTCAAGCCGCGGCGGCCACCCTCGTCACCTTCGCCACCCTCGTTGACGCTTGGTCAAATTCAGTCTGTGGCTGGATAGTTACGATCGGAAGTGAAAGTGGACCGGGACGATCCAGCGGCCCTTATAGTGATCGCCGATCAACGGCCGGGATGTCCACCGGGGGCTGACCACCCCTCCACCCCACCGAGGACCCATGTCATCCACAGCATGCCCCGCCCCGTGAGAGGCGGGCACGGCTTCCGGCCCGTCTACCACCCGGCGGGCCACGACCACGCCCTGCGCCACGCCCTCCAGGACCTGCGGACGGGCCGCTGGGTGGCCATGGCCCGATTACTCGACGAGACGACGGGCTGGGCCGCCTGGACCCAGCGCACCCAGGTCCTGGCGGCCGTCGCCGCCGGTACCGACGTCGTCCAGGCGTGGCGCACCGAGCAGCCGGACAGCGCGCCCGCCACCGTGATGCACACCCGCGTCGCCGTCGAACGCGCCGTACGCGCCCACCGCGCGGGCCACCCCCGCTCCCGTGAACTGCGCCAGGAGGCACGGGCCGCCTGCCGCCACGCCGCCGGACGGTCCCCCGCCGACCCGGTGCCCTGGATCTGTCTGCTCGCCCTCGCCGCTCTCGACGACGCCTCGCACCGGGACGAGCACCGTCAGCGCCCGCCGGCGCCCATGCTCCCGCCCGGACCCTGGGCCCTCCTCGCCGAGGCCGAGAAGCGCGACCCGTACAACCGCGAGGCGCACCACCGCATGCTCCAGTTCTTCTACGCCCGCCGGCCGGGGCCGCTCTCCGAAGCCGTCAACTACGCCCAGTGGGCGGTCTCCGGCGCACCTCCCGGATCGGCGCTGCACGCCCTTCCGCTCTACGTCCGGGTCGAGCGCTACCGGCGCGAGCGGGGTCACGAGCACGCGCTCGACCTGCACTGGGTCGCCGAGGACGCCGTCCGGGACGCGCGGCGCGCCCTGGACGACTGGTTCCTCTTCTGCGCCACCGCCGAGGCGTCCCTCCTCGACCTGAACCATCTGGCCCATGCCCTCCACGGCGCCCTCCGCTTCGACGACGCCGCCCGGGTCTTCGACGCCCTCGGGCCCTACTACACGACGCTGCCCTGGGCGTACCGCACGGCGGACCCCGACGACCGCGCCCTCGCCGAAGAGGTGTTCCTGCGCGCCCGCGCCCGCTGTCTCGACCCCTGACCCGCTCGGCTTCCCCGCGCCCCGACCTGCGCATCCGCTCCCCCCACCCCTTCCGGAGGTAACCGGCCATGTCCCGCACCGTCCCCGTCGACGACATACGCGGCCCCGCCCAGGGCCAGGACGACGAGGCCCGGCTCAGAGAACTCGGCTACCAGCCGGTCCTGGCCCGCCGCATGGGCGGCTTCGGCAACTTCGCCATCAGCTTCTCCGTCATCTCCGTCCTCTCCGGATGCATGACCCTCTACGGCTTCGGCCTGGGCACCGGCGGCCCCGCCGTCATGATGTGGGGCTGGGCGGGCGTCGGCCTCTTCGTGCTCTGCGTGGGCATGGCGCTGGCCGAGGTCACCAGCGCCTATCCGACCTCCGGCGCGCTCTACTACATGGCCGACCGGCTCGGCGGACGCCGCTGGGGCTGGTACACCGGCTGGCTGAACCTGCTCGGGCTGCTCGGCGCCATCGCCGGCATCGACTACGGCGCCGCCCTCTTCACCGGCGCCTTCCTCAACCTCCAGTGGGGCATCGTGCCCACGGCCGGCTCCACCTTCCTGATCTTCCTCGCGATCCTGCTCCTGCACGCCGTGCTCAACCTCTTCGGCGTGCGCCTGGTCAGCGTGCTCAACTCGATCAGCGTCTGGTGGCACCTGACCGGTGTCGCCGTGATCGTCGGCGCTCTCGCCCTGGTTCCGGACCGCCACCAGTCCGCCGAGTTCGTCTTCACCGAGTTCGTGAACGACACCGGCTGGGCCAACCCGTTCTACGTCGCCGCCGTCGGTCTGCTCCTCGCGCAGTACACGTTCTCCGGCTACGACGCCTCCGCGCACCTCTCCGAGGAGACCTCCAACGCCTCCGTCAGCGCGGCCAAGGGCATCGTGCGCGCCATCTGGGTCTCCTGGATCGCCGGCTTCGCCCTGCTCGCCGGACTGACCTTCGCCATCCAGGACTACGCGGGCACGCAGAACAGCGCCACCGGCGTCCCGCCCGCCCAGATCCTGCTCGACGCGCTCGGCACCGGCGGTGCCACCGCGCTGCTCCTCGTGGTCATCGCCGCCCAGCTCTTCTGCGGCAACGCCGAGGTGGCCGCCGCCAGCCGGATGGTGTTCGCCTTCAGCCGCGACAACGCGCTGCCCGGCTCGGCGCTCTGGCGCAAGGTCAGCAGCCGCACCCAGACGCCGGTTCCGGCGGTCTGGCTCTCGGTGGCCGTCGCCGCCGTGCTGGCCGTGCCCTCGCTCTACTCGGCCACCGCCTATGGCGCGGTGACCGCCATCAACGTCATCGGCATCACCCCCGCCTACGCCATCCCGATCTACCTGCGCCTGCGGGCGGGCACGCGCTTCACCCCGGGGCCCTGGAACCTCGGCCGCTGGAGCCGGCCGATCGGCTGGACCGCCGTCGGCTGGGTGGCCGTGGTCACCGTCCTGTTCTGCCTGCCGCAGAAGTCGCCGGTGACCGTCGACTCCATGAACTACGCCGTCATCGCGCTCGCCGTGGTCCTGGTCCTCGCCACGCTCTGGTGGTACGTCGCCCGCCGTTCGTACGGGACCCCCTCGGCGTACGGCACCGCCCGCGAGGAGGCGGAGATCGCCGAGGGGATCGTGTAGGGAGCCCCGTGCTCAGGCGCTGAACTCGTACGTCCAGGCCGCCGCCTGGGCCGCGAAGTCGATGTCGGTGATCTCCAGCGCGTGGCCGTGCTGGTCGCTCACCACCCGGTGGACGATCAGCCGCGCCGCGCCGGCCCCGACTCCCGTGCCGGGGCCCGCCGGCACGCCGATCGACTCCCGTCTGGTCAGCCGCAGCCCGGCCTGGTGCATCCAGTGGTAGAGCAGCCGCAGGTCCGGCTGCTGGGCCGCGTCCTTGCCCCGGCGGTAGCGGGAGAGCTGGGGTATCTCCGTGAGCGCCTGCCGGGAGAACCAGGACACCGACCGTTGCAGGGGCGTCCCGGCCGGGCTCATCACCACGTGCCGGTGCACGAGCGTGGGCTCGCCCGGCACGAGCGACAGCCGGCTCGCGAGCGCCGCCGGGGGCGCCTCCCAGGCGAGGGCCGCCCGGACGAGCGCGTCCGCCGCCTCCGTACCGCCGGGGAAGGACTGCCGGCGTGCCGTCAGCAGCGGGACGTGCGCCTGCGGGCCACCGTCGACGGCGAACGTGCCGCGCCGGTCGGTCACCACCCGCCCCTCGTCGCGCAGCAGCTGGAGGGCGCTGCGCACGGTCTGGCGGTTGACGTGGTAGCGATGGGCGAGCGAGCGCTCGGAGGGCAGCCGGCTGCCGGGTGCGAGGCGTCGGTCGGCGAGGTCGTCCCGCAGGGCGGCGGCGACCCGGAGGTAGAGCGGTACCGCCGCCACCTGCTCGGGATCGGGCTCAGCCATGTTCGGACCCTTCTTTGCTCAGCGTGATCGTGTGGGCCGTGTGAGTGATCATTCCTATCATTGGTCTAAACCATTGGGGAAGGGGGTCCCCGTGAGAGTGGCCGAAACGAGCGAGTGCGCCTCTAATGAGTTCAACCGGTAGCGACGCTGGAAGAGGCGGGTGAGGCCGGATGCTGACACCGTACGAGCGAGCCGAAACGGGCCGGGCGGCCCGCAAGCGCGTCCCCCGGTCCTCGCACGGCCGCTGGATACCCTCCTCCCAGCGCCCCGATCCGCTGACCGTCCTGCAGAGACAGTCCGTCGACCGCGTGGCCGAACTCCTGCCCCTCCGGTACGGACGGATGGCCGTCTCGCCGTTCGCCTTCCTGCGGGGAGCCGCCGGCGTCATGGCCGCCGACCTGGCCGCCCAGCCCCACACCGGACTCACCGTCCAGCTCTGCGGGGACGCCCATCTGCTCAACTTCGGGGTCTACGCCTCACCCGAACGGACGCTTCTGTTCGACGTCAACGACTTCGACGAGACGCTGCCCGGCCCCTTCGAATGGGACGTCAAGCGGCTCGCCGCCAGCGTCGCCGTCGCCGCCCTCCAGAACGGCACCAGCAAGGCCAAGGCCCACCGCTCCGCGCTCGTCGCCACCGCGTCCTACCGCACGTCCCTGCGCCGCCTCGCGGGACTCGGCGAGCTCGCCGTCTGGTACGAGAGGATCGACGCCGAAGAGCTGGCGCCGCTGCTGCGGCACGGCCGTGCCCGCGTCGAGAACGCCCTCGCCCGCGCCCGCCGCCGCACCAGTCTCCAGGCCATCGCCCGCCTCACCGAGCGGGACGAGACCGGGGCCCGGCGCTTCGTCGACGCCCCGCCCCTCCTGCACCGCACCGCCGACCTCGACCGGGTGAACCTCGGGAAGGTCTTCAGCGACTACCGCAGCTCCCTCTCCGAGGAGCGGCGGGTACTCCTGGACCGGTACCGCTTCGTCGACGCGGCCCGCAAGGTCGTCGGTGTCGGCAGCGTCGGCACCCGCTGCTTCGTCCTCCTGCTCGAAGGACGCGACGAGAACGACCCGCTGGTCCTCCAGATCAAGGAGGCGGGCCGCTCGGTCCTGGAGGAGTACCTGGAGCCCAGCGCGTACGCCCACCAGGGGCGCCGGGTCGTCGCGGGCCAGCGCCTCGTCCAGGCCGCCGGCGACATCTTCCTCGGCTGGATGACGGGCCCCGAACAGCGCCACTTCTACTGGCGCCAGCTGCGCGACATGAAGGGCTCCGCGGAGGTCGAGACCATGTCGCCGTCCCTCCTGCGCGAGTACGCCGCTCTCTGCGGGCGCGCGCTGGCCCGCGCCCACGCCCGCTCGGGCGACCGCGTCGCCATCGCCGCCTACCTCGGCGGCTCGGACGTCTTCGACCGGGCGGTCGCGGACTTCGCGGTCCGTTACGCCGCCCAGAACGCGGACGACTACGCCCGTCTGAGCGCGGCGATCGCGGCCGGGGTCGTGGCGGCCTCCCCGGACGCGTGACGTCGGAAGCCCGCCCGCCCCGGCCCCCCGGGAGGGGGCGGGGAGAAGGCGTGAGCGGGGCGCGGCGGAGGAGAGGGGCGCCACCGGGCCCCGGGGTGCGCGCAGCGCCCGGCCTGGGCCCGGAGCCGCCGGGCCGCTACGGCCCGTTCACCCCTCGCGTCGCAGCGGCGGCTCGGGCGGTGTCCACGGGACCGGGCCGAAGAGGACGGACCGCGCCACCGCGGGGGCGAACAACGACGTCATGGGCGCCGTGAGCGTGAGGACGGACCGGAACGCCCGCCCGACCACCGGATCTCCGCCGTACCGCTGCTGCAACCGGCGGAGGTACCAGCCCACCGGCCTGTCCACGGCGCGGGTGCCCGTCGCGTTGCCGGTCGCGCCCGGCATCTTCTTGTCGGACCCGGCGGAGATGTCCCACGCCTGCCGGGAGGCGTCGAGCAGCGCCTTCTGCACCACCCGGGTGGTCGCCGTGCGACGGCGGTCGCCGAGCGCCTCGCGCAGCGCGACCGCGCTCATCGCGGCGACCGCCATGCCCTGGCCGTAGATCGGGTTGAAGGTGCACAGCGCGTCGCCGGTGGCCAGGAAGCCGGCCGGGCGACGACCCGGACGGTCGTACCTGCGACGGACGTTGGCGGTCCTGCGGAAGCCGAAGACCGGGGACACGGGCTCGGCCCGGGCCAGCCATTCGCCGATCACCGGGTGCGGCAGCCGGTTCGCGTACGCCTCGAAGCCGGCCTCGTCCGTGGGCGGTTCGTCGCCGCGCAGTCCGGACAGCGTCACCAGGTGCCGGCCGTCCCCGAGCGGGACCACCACCCCGCCGTACACCTGTTCCGGATTGGGGACGATGAAGTACCCGAGGGCGTCCGTCTTGTCGTTCTCCGGGGCCCGGTAGGTGCGGGTGGCGTAGGCGAGGCCGGTGTCGATGGTCTCCTCGTGCGGCGCCTCCGCGCCGATCGCGGCGAGCCAGTCGGGCGCGCGCGTCCCGCGGCCCGAGGCGTCGACCACCAGATCGGCCTCCAGACGGCGGGGCTCCCCGCCTTCGCCCGTCCCGGAGCCCACGCCGCGATCGCGCAGCAGCACGCCCCGGACGCGGGCGGAGTCGCCGATCAGGCCGACCGCCTCGACGCCTTGCGCGGTCTCGATCCGGGGGTCGGCCAGCACCCGTCGGCGCACCAGGGCTTCGAGCTTGGCGCGGTCGCCGGTGTAGAACGCGGTCGTGGCCGGGATCCGCCGGAACCACTGGCCGTTCTGCCACTGCACCATGTCCTGGGGCATGCCCACCCGGGGCGCCCCCTGCTCCGTGAGTTCGTCCATGAATCCGGGCAGCAGCTCGTCGAGCGCCCGCTGTCCGCCTTCGAGCAGGACGTGCGTGTGCCGGCTCTGCGGGACCCCGGGCCGGGCGTCCGGGCCCTCCGGGAAGCGGTCGCGCTCGACGACCGTGACCCTCTCCGCGTGCTCGCTCAGCACCCGCGCGGCCAGCAGTCCCGCGAGACTTCCCCCGATGACCACCGCGTGACGTGTCCCGCGGTGCCCCAAGTCGTCGGCCATCCCCGCCCTTTCCCGTCGATGGGTCTACGACTGCCCAGTATCCACGGTCTCCTGGGGTACGTCGCGGGTGCCGAGGCGCAGGTGCTCGATGTGGTAGACGGCCTCGTCGAGGAGTTGGGCCACGTGGTTGTCGTAGAGGCTGTACTCGATCCGGCGGCCCTGCCGGACGCCGGTGACCAGGCCCAGGGCGCGCAGCAGCCGCAGCTGGTGCGAGACGGCGGACTGCTCCATCTCGACGGCCGCGGCGAGCTGGGTGACGCCGCAGGGGCCCTGGCGGAGCTTGGTGAGGATCATCAGCCGGGAGGGCGTGGCGAGCGCCTGGAGGGTGGCGGCGATGGCGGCGGCCGAGTCCGCGTCCAGGTGGGTCGCGGGGGTCGTCCCGCCGTGCGCTCCGTGTCCCATGGGCTCATCGTAGCGGCGCTCATATGTAGATAGATGAAGACCTCTTCATGTGTTCGGGTATGGTGGGTCCGCTGCTGTGGCCGCACCCCTATCCGCTCGTCCCCGCACCCCCGTGCCGTCCGAAGAGGTGGACTCCCATGGCTTCCCCGGTGCTCGACAGCCCGGCCGCCCAGGCCGCGCCGGCCCCGCCGGCCCGCAGGACCCGTGTGACCGACCTGCCCGAGGTCCGCTGGGCGGCGCTCTCCGCCCTCGCCTTCCTCTGCGCGCTGCCGCTCGACCTGGCCGGTGCCCCGGCCTGGGCCTGGGGACCGCTCTACGCCGTCTGCTACGCCGCCGGGGGTTGGGAGCCGGGCTGGGCGGGGCTGCGGGCGCTGCGCGAGCGCTCCCTGGACGTCGACCTGCTCATGGTCGTCGCGGCCCTCGGCGCCGCGGCGATCGGCCAGTACCTCGACGGCGGACTGCTGATCGTCATCTTCGCCTGCTCCGGCGCCCTGGAGGCGCTCGCCACCCGACGCACCGCCGACTCCGTACGGGGCCTGCTCGACCTCGCCCCCGAGAAGGCCGTCCGGCTCACCGGCGGCGGGCCCGACGGCCGCGCCGCGACCGAGGAGCCGGTGGACGTGGCCGAGCTGCGGATCGGTGACACCGTGCTCGTACGGCCGGGGGAGCGGCTGCCCGCCGACGGGACGGTGCTCCACGGCGTGAGCGACGTCGACCAGGCCACCATCACCGGCGAGTCGCTGCCCGCCGCCAAGATTCCCGGCGACGAGGTCTTCGCCGGCACTTTGAACGGCACGGGCGCCCTGCGCGTGCGCGTCGACAGGGACGCGCGGGACTCCGTCATCGCCCGCATCGTCGCCCTCGTCGCCGAGGCCAGCGCCACCAAGGCGCCCACCCAGCTGTTCATCGAGAAGGTCGAACAGCGCTACTCGGTCGGCGTCGTGGTGGCCACCCTCGCGCTCTTCGCCGTCCCGCTCGCCTTCGGGGCCGACGTCACCACCACCCTGCTGCGTGCCATGACCTTCATGATCGTGGCATCGCCCTGCGCGGTCGTCCTCGCCACCATGCCGCCGCTCCTCTCCGCCATCGCCACCGCCGGACGCCACGGCGTCCTCGTCAAGTCCGCGGTGGTCATGGAACGCCTCGGCGCCGTCGACCGGGTCGCCCTCGACAAGACGGGCACGCTGACCGAGGGCGCGCCCCGCCTCCTCGACGTGCGGGGCGACGAGAGCGCGCTGGCGTGGGCCGCGGCGGCCGAACTGCCCAGCGAACACCCCCTGGCGCGCGCCGTGGTGGCCGCGGCGCGCGAACGCGGCCTGCGGATCCCCGCGGCGAGCGACTTCGCCTCCGTACCGGGGGAGGGCGTGCGGGCGACGGTGGAAGGCCGCGAGGTGAGGGTCCGCCGGGCCGCGGGCGCGCACACCGACACGGCGGTCGAGGTCGTGGCCGACGGGAGGCCGGTCGCGGTCCTCACCTTCGCCGACCGGATCCGCGACGGCGCCCCGGAGGCGGTCGCCGCCCTGACCCGGCTCACCGGCACCGCCCCCACCCTTCTGACCGGCGACAACGCGGGCGCCGCCGCCCGGGTCGCCGAAGGGACCGGCATCACGGACGTGCGTTCCGGGCTGCTGCCCGCGGACAAGGTGGCGGCCGTGCGCGCCTGGGAGCGGGCCGGGGCCACGGTGCTCGTCGTCGGGGACGGCGTCAACGACGCCCCGGCCCTGGCCGCCGCGCACACCGGCATCGCCATGGGCCGGGCCGGTTCGGATCTGGCCCTGGAGACCGCCGACGCCGTCGTCGTACGCGACGAACTGGCCACCGTCCCCGCCGTTGTGGCCCTGTCCCGCCGCGCCCGCCGGCTGGTCGTCCAGAACCTGGTGATCGCCGGCACCTGCATCGGCGCCCTGGTGGTCTGGGACCTGGCGGGCCACCTGCCGCTGCCGCTCGGCGTGGCGGGCCACGAGGGCTCCACGGTCCTGGTCGGGCTCAACGGGCTGCGGCTGCTGCGCGACGCGGCCTGGCGCAGGGCCACGGAGGAGGGGAGCACCGGGCGTTCGCGGTGAGGCGGAGGGCGGAGGGGGGAACGCCGTCCGCTCCCGTGCCCGGCGCCGTCCTGCGTGCTACCGCTCCAGCTCCGCCAGGGCGTGGGTCAGCCACTCCACCCAGAACCGCTCCAGATCGATCCCGCCGCGCAGCACGAGGTGCCGCAGCCGGTCGGGCTCGCTCTCCCGGCGCGCCGGCGGGAAGTCGCGCGCCTCGATGTCGAGGTACTCCTCCAACTGGCCTCGGTGCAGGTCGAGATGGCGACTCAGCTCGTCGGCCATCCCGGGGGCCCCGACGACCGCGGCGGCCCGCATCCGCAGCAGCAGCGCGGAGCGCAGGGGTTTGGGGTCCTCGGTCCTGGCCACCCAGTCGGTCAGCTCGGCGCGGCCCGCGGGCAGGACCTCGTACTCCTTCTTCTGCCCGCGGGCCGGAGACCGGGCGGGCAGGGCACGGATGTGCCCCGCCTGCTCCAGCTTGCCCAGCTCGCGGTAGATCTGCTGATGCGTGGCCGACCAGAAATAGCCGATCGACTTGTCGAAGCGGCGCGTCAGCTCGAGGCCGGAGGACGGCTTCTCGAGCAGCGCGGTCAGGATCGCGTGCGGCAGGGACATGCGCGCAATGTTAGGGAGGGCCCGGAAGGTGTCGGCGCCCGCCCGGAGGGCGTTGCCGACACGAGCCGGATGCGGGTCACAGAGCCGCCGCCAGGCGGGTGCCCTGGTCGATCGCGCGCTTGGCGTCCAGCTCGGCGGCGACGTCGGCGCCGCCGATGAGGTGCGCGGTACGGCCCGCGGCGATCAGCTCCTCGTACAGGCCGCGGCGCGGCTCCTGCCCGGTGCACAGGACGATCGTGTCGACGGGGACGGTCCGCGGCTCGCCGTCGACGGTGAGGTGGAGGCCCTCGTCGTCGATCCGCTCGTACGAGGCGCCGGCGACCATGGTCACGCCCCGGTGCTTCATCTCGGCGCGGTGGATCCAGCCCGTCGTCTTGCCCAGGCCGGCGCCGACCTTGGTCGACTTGCGCTGGAGCAGGTGCACCTGGCGCGGGGGCCGGGGGCGCTCGGGAGCGCGCAGCCCGCCACGGTCCGCGTAGCCGGTGTCGACGCCCCACTGGCGGAAGTACGTCTCCGCGTCCTGGCTCGCGCCCTCGCCCCCGTCGGTGAGGAACTCCGCGACGTCGAAGCCGATTCCGCCGGCGCCGATGATCGCGACCCGCTCGCCGACGGGCGCGCCGTCGCGCAGGACGTCGAGGTAGCTGACGACGCTGGGGTGGTCGATGCCCGGGATCTCGGGGGTGCGCGGGGTGACGCCGGTGGCGACGACCACCTCGTCGTACGCGGCGAGGAGGTCGGGCGTGGCCGTGGTGTCCAGCCTGACGTCGACGCCCCGGGCGTCGAGCTGGACGCGGAAGTAGCGGAGCGTCTCGTTGAACTCCTCCTTGCCCGGCACTCGCTTGGCGACGTTCAGCTGACCGCCGATCTCGGCGGCGCTGTCGAACAGGGTGACCGTGTGTCCCCGCTCGGCGGCCGAGACCGCGCAGGCGAGCCCGGCGGGCCCCGCGCCGACGACGGCGATCCGCTTGGCCCGGCGGGTGGGGGAGAGGACCAGTTCGGTCTCGTGGCAGGCGCGCGGGTTCACCAGGCAGGAGGTGATCTTGAGGCTGAACGTGTGGTCGAGGCAGGCCTGGTTGCAGCCGATGCAGGTGTTGATCGTGTCGGCGCGGTCGGCCGCGGCCTTGGCGACGAAGTCGGGGTCCGCGAGGAACGGCCGGGCCATGGAGACGATGTCCGCGCGTCCCTCGGCGAGGATCTGCTCGGCTACCTCGGGGGTGTTGATGCGGTTGCTGGTGACGAGGGGGATGCTCACCGCCCCCATCAGCTTCTTGGTGACCCAGGTGTAGGCGCCGCGGGGCACGGAGGTGGCGATGGTGGGGATGCGGGCCTCGTGCCAGCCGATGCCCGTGTTGATGATGGTGGCGCCGGCCGCCTCGATCTCCTTGGCGAGCGCGACGACCTCCTCCAGCGTCGAGCCGCCGGGGACGAGGTCGAGCATCGAGAGCCGGTAGACGAGGATGAAGTCCTCGCCGACGCGCTCGCGGATGCGTCGGACGATCTCCAGGGGGAAGCGGACCCGGTTCTCGTAAGGGCCGCCCCACCGGTCGGTGCGCCGGTTGGTGGCGGCCGCGATGAACTCGTTGATGAGGTAGCCCTCGGAGCCCATGACCTCGACGCCGTCGTATCCGGCGGCCTTGGCCAGCTCGGCGCAGCGGGCGTAGTCCTCGATCGTCTGCTCGACCTCGGCATCGGTCAGCTCGTTCGGTACGAAGGGGCTGATCGGCGCCTGGATCGGGCTGGGCGCGACGAGGGCGGGGTGGTAGGCGTACCGCCCGAAGTGCAGGATCTGCATCGCGATCCTGCCGCCGGCCTCGTGCACGGCGTCGGTGATGAGCCGGTGCTCGGCGACCTCCTCGTCGGTGCTGAGCTTGGCGCCGCCGTCCCAGGGGCGACCGGCCTCGTTCGGGGCGATGCCGCCGGTCACGATGAGGCCGACTCCGCCGCGGGCACGCTCGGCGTAGAAGGCGGCCATCCGCGCGAAGCCGTTCTCGGTCTCCTCGAGCCCGACGTGCATGGACCCCATGAGCACCCGGTTGGGAAGGGTGGTGAAGCCGAGGTCGAGCGGGCTCAGCAGGTGCGGGTACGGGGTGGTCGGGGCCATCGGGGCGCCTCCTCGCGCAGGATCGTCACGCCCTGTTGTAGACGACCCGAGGCGACTTGTGCAACAAGTTGCATAACGGTGGGGGCGTGATCTGCGCTACGTCCGGGCACGGACCCGGCCCGCCCCACGGACTGGGGGAGCCGACCCGCCCCGCCCCCACGAACGGACGGAGTCCACCCGCCCCGCCCCACGGACGGATGGCCCGCGGGCGGGTCCCCCAGCGACGGACGGGGGCCGGTGCGGGCCGGCCGCGGGCGGAAGGGCTCCGGGTCCCCACCGCCAGGGGTGGACGGACACGACCCCGTGCCGGCCGCCGCACACGGGCGGCGGGCGGGGTGGGACCCGTACCGGTCCCCCCGCCCGCTGAGGCGCTCGGACGGGCGCCCGTCCCGCTCAGCCCCGGCTCGGTCGGCGTCCGCCCGCTACGGCCTGCCCGCCCCCGCCCAGGCGTCCAGCTCCTCCGCCGTGCGGGGACCGTCGGCGTCGGCGGACAGCAGGCCGTGGGCGCGCAGCAGCCGGGCGACGGCCATGCCCCACGGCCGGCGGAGCCGTGCCGAGGAGAGCAGCGCGTCGTCCGCGAGGAGGTCGGTCACCGGCCCGGTCCGCAGGCCGTCCGGGGCGAGGACCGCCGCCTCGTCCGCCCAGCGCAGGGCCAGATCCACGTCATGGGTCGCCATGACCACCGTCGTCCCCGCGTCCCGCAGCCGCACCAGCACGTCGAGCAGCCGCTCCTGACCGTGCGGATCAAGCCCGGCCGTCGGCTCGTCCATGATCAGCACGCGCGGACGCATCGCCACCGCTCCCGCGATCGCCGCCCGCTTGCGCTGCCCGTACGACAGCAGATGCGTCGGCCGGTCCTCCAGGGCCGCGATGTCCAGCGCCTCCAGGGCCTCGCGCACCCGGAGCCGTACCTCCTCCTCCGGCAGCCCCAGGTTCATCGGCCCGAACGACACGTCCTGACCCACCGAGGCCGCGAACAGCTGGTCGTCCGGGTCCTGCACGACCAGCTGGACCGTCGTCCGCAGCCGGGTCAGCCCCTTGCGGTCGTACGACACCTCCTCGCCGTCCAGCCGCAGGGCGCCGCTCGCGCACCGCAGACCACCGCTGAGCAGGCGCAGCAGCGTCGTCTTGCCGCTGCCGTTCCTGCCGAGCAGGGCCAGCGACCGCCCCTCCGGCACGGCGAAGTCGATCCCGTCGAGGACCGCGGGCCCGTCCTCGTAGGCGAAGCCCGCCCTCACCAGCTCCACGACAGGGGAACGAAGACTCACGGCAGGGACCTTTCCAGTACGAGGGTGAGCGCGACGAGACCGACGAGCAGCCCGGCCGTAGCCGCCAGGAAGCGGCGCGAGACGGGGGCGGCGGGCACCAGGACCCGCAGGGTCCCGTCGTACCCGCGCCCCGCCAGCCCGGTCTGCAGGCGCTGCGCCCGGTCGAAGCTGCGCACGAACGCCGTCGCCCCGAGTCCGGCGAGCGAGCGCCAGGTCGCCGCCCGCGTGGTCAGCCCCAGTCGGGCCGTCTGCGCCTGGCGGATCTTCGCCATCGCGTCGAGGAGCAGGAAGCTGATCCGGTACATCACCAGGGCGACGTCCACGACGGGGGCCGGCACCCCCGCCCGGACCAGCCGGGGAAGCACGTCCGAGACGGGCGTGGTGAACGCGAACAGCAGCACCCCCAGGGAGGCGGCCGCGGTCCGCAGCAGCAGCTCGCCCGCGTGCGCGGGACCGTCCGGTGCCAGGGCGACGACACCGCGCGGACCGCCCACCTCGAACAGCAGCGGAACCGCGCCCGTCACGCAGAAGCCCAGCGGAACGCGGAACGCCCGCCACAGCCGGCGTCCCGGGACACCGGCCGGACCGAGGAGCACCGAGAGGGTGGCCGCGGCGACGAGCACGGCCCCCGGCCACGGCGGCAGGCACACCGCGCACAGCGTCAGGCCGAAACCCAGAGCCGCCTTCTCGCACGGATGACGGCGGCGCCAGCGACTGCTGTGCGCCGCCGCGTCGATCGGCAGCATCCGCGCCTACTCGTCGCCGGACGGCGTCGCCGGCGGCTTGGCCCCGGCCCGGGCCTCGCCCTGCCTGCGGCCCTTGCGCAGCCCGAAGTAGTAGGCGAGGACACCGGCGCCGAGGGCGGCCTGGAGCGAGAACAGCGCCGACTCGATCTCGCCGGACGGGGGCTCGTAGAGCGGGCTGAACCACGGCTCGTAGTCGGGAGCGATCTCCGTGATCGCCGCCTCCGCCTCGCCGTCGGCCCCGGCGAAGGGCTCCTCCTTGTGGTCCCCGAGCCCCAGCACCAGCGGGAGCACGGCCAGGGCGGCCACGACGAGCAGCAGCAGCGTGTTGATCTTCGCGTTACGGCTCATCACGCGCTCGCCTCCGCCTTCTCGGTCTTCCGGTCGCCCGGGAGCAGCACCCCGAGCCGGGTCAGGTCGCTCTTGCTCGACTGCGTCAGCAGCCGCATCACGAGCACCGTCAGCAGGCCCTCGCTGACCGCCAGCGGCAACTGCGTGACGGCGAAGATGGAGCCGAACTTGGCGAGCGCGCCCACGACGCCGCTTCCCGGGTCCGGGAAGGCCAGCGCGAGCTGCACGCTGGTAACGCAGTACGTGGACAGGTCGGCGACGAACGCTCCGAAGAAGACGCTCACCATCAGCGGCACGTCGAACCGCCGCAGCAGCCGGTACACCCCGTACCCGGCCCAGGGTCCGACGATCGCCATCGAGAAGACGTTGGCGCCGAGCGTGGTGAGCCCGCCGTGCGCGAGCAGCAGGGCCTGGAACAGCAGGGTGATCGTGCCGAGGACCGCCATCACCGGCGGCCGGAACAGGATCGCCCCCAGCCCCGTGCCGGTGGGGTGGGAGCAACTCCCCGTCACCGAGGGGAGCTTGAGAGCGGACAGAACGAAGGTGAACGCACCGGACGCACCCAGCAGCAGGGTGGACTCGGGATTGGCCTTGACCTCGCGGGTCAGGGCACGGACGCCGTGGACGACGAAGGGGGCGGACGCGACGCCCCAGGCGGCCGCGTGCACGGGGGGTAGATAGCCCTCGGCTATATGCATGATCGGGAGACCCTCTCCAGCACCTCGTGGATGGACAACGCACCTTGGCCGGTCTCCTGGCTGACGGGTCATGCCGTCGCGGCTCCGCCTTCCCACACCGCAACGGTCTCCCGCGGTGGTGCAGTGGCTCCCCTGAAGGGTCTTGCCCCCCAGAGGGTGGAGCCGGACTTCCCGATCACAGTGGCGAGGGCCGCACCGGTACCGCACCGGTTTCCCGTACACCAAGGCGCTGTGACATTAGTGGGTTGACCAGGCGCATCACAACACGGAGGCCCGTGCGGACGGTGTGTGACGAGTCTCTCGCGCCCTCTCTCACTCCTTTCGGTACGTGTACGCCTCCGCGGCCGCCGCCTCCACGGCGGCCAGATCCCCGCCGGCCGTGGCCGTGACGAGCGCGGCGATCGCCCCCTCGACGAAGGGCGCGTCCACGAGCCGCGCCCCCTCCGGAAGTTCGTCGCCGTCGGCGAGGAGCGCCTTGACGGTCAGCACGGCGCTGCCCAGGTCGACCAGCAGGGCGACACCGGCGCCCTGGTCGACCGCCTTCGCGGCCTCGGCGATCAGCGCGGAGCTGGTGCCGAGACCGCCGTCCGGGGTCCCTCCTGCGGGCAGGATCGGCGCGGTGGCGCCGCCACCGGAGAGTCCCCTGGCGAGTTCGGCGACGGCCGAGGCCACGGCGGCGCTGTGCGAGACGAGGACGATGCCGACCCGGCCGCCGGTCACGGGGCCACCTCCGCGAGGGCGGCGACCAGCAGCGCGGACGAGGCGGCACCCGGGTCCTGGTGCCCGATCGAGCGCTCGCCCAGATAGCCGGCGCGGCCTTTGCGCGCCCGGAGGGGCACGGTGGCCAGCGCGCCCTCCTCGGCCGCCGTCCGGGCCGCCTCGAAGGACTCGCGCAGGGCCTCGGCCGCCGGGACGAGCGCGTCCAGCATCGTCTTGTCGCCGACGTGCGCCCCACCGAGCTGCGCGACGGCGGCGACCCCGGCCGCCAGCGCTTCGGCGAACGCCTCGCGCGTCACGGTCGGGGCCTCGCCGAGCGCCTTGCCGGTACGGCGCAGGAGCGTCCCGTACAGCGGCCCCGAGGCGCCGCCGACGGTGGAGATCAGCTGTCGCCCCGCGGTGGTGAGCACGCCTCCCGGCGTCGCGGGGGGTTCCTTCTCCAGGAGGTCCGTCACGGCGGCGAAACCCCGCCTGAGGTTGGCTCCGTGGTCGGCGTCGCCGATCGCGGAGTCGAGATCGGTCAGTCGGTCCGCCTCCCGGTCGACGGCGGCCGCGGCGATCGCCAGCCACTGCAGGAAGAACGCGGCGTCGAGCGCGTCGGCCCCGTGGGCCGCCGGCGGTCGGGCGGCGTCGGCCGACGCGCGTGCCGCGGCGGCGCTGCCGGGGCCGGTCGGTGCGTTCGGTACGGGTCCAGCGGTCGGCTCGGTCGGTCCGGTCACTTCGGGCACTCTCCTTCTCACCGGCCCCAGCGCAGGGCAGCCGTCCGCACGGGCGCGTCCCACAGGCGTAGCAGTTCCTCGTCGGCCTCGCAGAGCGTCACCGAGCAGCCGGCCATGTCGAGGGAGGTCACGTAGTTCCCGACGAGGGTCCGGGCGACCGGGATCCGGCGCTCGCCGAGCACCCGCTGCACCTCGGCGTTGAACCCGTACAGCTCGAGCAGCGGCGTGGCCCCCATGCCGTTGACCAGCGCGAGGACGGGACCCGACGGCCGCAGGTCGTCCAGTACGGCATCGACGGCGAAGTCCGCGATCTCCCGCGAGGTCATCATCGCGCGCCGCTCCCGCCCCGGCTCGCCGTGGATGCCGATCCCCAACTCCAGCTCGCCCTGCGGCAGGTCGAAGGTGGGGCTGCCCTTCGCGGGTGTCGTGCAGGAGCTCAGCGCCACGCCGAAGGAGCGCGACCGCCCGTTCACCCGCCGGGCGAGGGCCTCGACGCGCTCCAGCGGAGCGCCCTCCTCGGCGGCGGCTCCCGCGATCTTCTCCACGAAGAGCGTCGCACCCGTCCCGCGCCGCCCGGCGGTGGAGAGGCCGTCCGTCACGGCCACGTCGTCGTCGACCAGGACCCGGGCGACCTGGATGCCCTCGTCCTCGGCGAGCTCGGCGGCCATCTCGAAGTTGAGCACGTCCCCGGTGTAGTTCTTGACGACGAACAGCACCCCCGCCCCGCTGTCCACCGCGGCGGCGGCCCGCACCATCTGGTCCGGCACGGGTGACGTGAAGACCTCGCCCGGGCACGCCGCCGCCAGCATCCCCGGCCCCACGAAACCCGCGTGCAACGGCTCGTGCCCGGACCCGCCCCCGGACACCAGGGCGACCTGCCCGGCGACCGGCGCGTCCCGCCGCAGGACCACACGGTTCTCGACGTCCACGACGAGCTCGGGATGCGCGGCCGCCATGCCCCGCAGCGCGTCGGCGACCACGGTCTCCGGGACGTTGATCAGCATTCTCATGGCTCTCTCCTGGCAGCGCTCGACGGTGCGGTTCCGGCTGTGTCCTTCCCCCGTCACCCTTCCCCAGGCGCGCGGCCCCCATCACCTGCCGTACCGCCTCGTGCCTGCCTCCGAGGCCCGTCGCCGCACCACCCCGGGGGACGACCCGCGTCCCGTCTCCCGTGACCGGGCGCGGTGCCGTGTCCTTCCCGGAAACCGGGTGCCGGGCATGCCGGAAAGGCGCCTGACCCGGGCACGTGCCGGATCAGGCGCCTTCCGCGCGAGCCGCCGCCCGCGCTCGGAGCGTCAGTGCTTCTTCTTCTTGCCGCTCAGCCAGCTGACGATCGGCGACACCGCCTCCTGCGCCACCTGGGAGACCTCGTGGAGCGCGTGGGCGCCCTTCTTGGAGAGGTGCGCGGCGCCGTGGATCCACCGGGACTGGCCGAGCATCAGGGCGCTCAGACCCGCGATCGCGGCCTGCTTCTTGAACTCCTTGCTCTTCCAGCCGTAGCCGACCCCGTAGAAGACCGCGCTGGTCACGTCGAGGATGGCGGCGCCGACACCGATCCCGAAGCCCGCGGCCACGATGAGCGCGCCGGCCGGAGGGTGGAAGAGGCCGACGCCGATACCGATGAGCCCCACGCCGACGCCCGCGAAGCCGGCGACCACGGCGGCCGAGTGGGTGTACTCGGCCCACCACTTCGCGCTGCCCAACTCCGGTTCGCTCTTGACGGAGTCGTAGTCGGCGACGTTGCACTGGTTGACCCCGGCCTGCTTGGCCGCCTGGGCCTCGACGGCGGCCTCCCGGGCCCTCGCGGCGACCTCGGCCTTTCGCTTCTCGCCCTCGATCTGCCAGGCCTGGCTCGCGGCCGTCGCCGCGGCCTCGGCGTTCTGGTTGGCCTGCCACTCCGAGGCACGGGCGCGGGCGGCCGAGGCCTGAGCGGAGTTGGCGGACGCGATCGCGCTGCGGGCCGAGGCGAGCGCACGGCTGGCCGCGAAGTTCGCCGAGCGTGCGGCGATGCGCGCGTTGGAGGCCGCGTACCTGGCCTTGTCGGCGGAGGCCTGCGCCTCCTTCGCGGACTGCTCGGCGTTGTTCGCCAGTACGTTCGCCTGCTGCGCCGCGGTAGCCGCCTGCGCCGCAGACTGCTGGGCCCTGTCGGCCCACTGCAACGCCTCGGCGGCCGCGTTTCGGGCCTTGGCCGCCGCCTCCTGGGCACGGGCGGCGTCCTCCTGCGCCTTGTGCGCGATCTTGGCCGCCGCGGCGATCGCGCCCTGCATGGCGGCGATGTGCGAGGAGGAGTCGTGATCGAGCTCGGCGGAGTCGTACTGCGCCGTGGCGACGAAGTTGCGACGCATCCACGCCGGGCCCTCCATCGCGACCTGGGCATGGGCCTTGGTGTAGTTCCCACCGGTGTGCAGGAGGGTGGAGGTGGCCACCGCGTCGTCCTCGCGCAGCGCCTTCTCGAGCTCCACGGCGAGGAAGTCGTACAGCGCCTGCGCGGTCCCGGCGTCCAGCGCCGCGTGCGCCGCCGCCGTCACCGCGCGCCCGGGATTCTCGGCCAGGACGCGGTTGACCGCGACGCGGTTGTCCGTCGCGGCGGCCTGCATCGCTCCGGTGGCGAGGAACGTCGCCACGGCATCCGGGTCGGTGCTCTCCAGCGCCGCGGTCGCGGCGAAGGCGACCGCCGGGGGAGAGGTCCTGGCGATGTAGAGGGTGGTCTCCCGGTCGTCCTGCCGCTGAGCGATCCGGCGGTCGACCTCGATCCACGCGTGCACCTCGGAGTCCGTGCCCGCCAGGGCGAACCGGGCGGCCTCCTGGGACCAGCTGCCCTTGGACTCCATCAGGGCGAGGGCGGCCTTGCGCCCGAGCGCGGCGGCGCCGGTGGCGTCCCCGGCCTTCAGCGCGGCCTCGGCCTGGGCGACGAGGTCCTTCGTGGCCTGGACGGTCTGCTCCGCCTGGGTCCGCTTCCGCTCCGTCTCGGCCCTCTCCTCGGCCTCGATCTGCGCGAGAAGGCGGACCTCCTCGATCGCGCGCTGCATGTCCTCGTCCAGCCGCTGCCACTCGGCCTCGCGCGCGGCCTTCTCCACCTCGACCGCCTTGACGACCGCTTCGGTGGCGTTGTTCGCGGCCGTGGTGGCCTCGTTGGCGAACTGCGTGGACTTGTTGGCGTAGTCCACGGCCTGGCCCGCGTACTGCACGGCCCACTCGGCGGCGTCCGCGGCCTTCTCGGCATGCGCGGCCGCGCTGTTGGCGGCGTCGCGCGCGGTCCGGGCGGCCGCCGCCGACGCGTTGGCCAGAGCCTGCGCCGTGCCGGCGGCGTTGGTGGCGATCGTGGCGTTCGTGGAGGCGATCTGCGCCTGCCGCTTGGCCTCCGCGGCCTGCGACTGGGCGGCGCCCGACGCCGCGGCGGCATCCGTCGAGGCCTTGGCGGCGGCCGCGGCGTTCCGTGCCGCGGACGCGGCGGCGGCCCCCGCTCCCGCAGAGGCCCGCGAGGCGTTGGCGGCGTGGTCGGCGGCCGCGGCCGCGTCGCGCGCCCTGGCCGCGGCGTTCCGGGCGGCGACGGCGGCTTCCTTGGCCCAGCCCGACTGGGTCGCGTCCCTGGAAGCGGCGATGGCGGCCTGGTAGGCGCGGGCGGCGGCGGATCCCGCGTTGGCGGCGGCCTGACTCGCGGCCGCGGCGGCGTACGAGGCGCGGCGCGACGCCTGGACGGCGGCGTGCGAGGCGTTGATCGCGACTCGGGCGGCGTCGGCCGCTCCCCTGGCCGCGTCCCCGGCCCTGCGCGCCGCCTTGCCGGCCTTGGCGACGTCGTCCTGCGCCTGCTGGGCCTCGGAGGCCGCCTTCTCGGCGGCCTCCCGGGCCTTGCTCGCGGCTTCGACGGCACGTGCGGAGGCCTCCTCGGCCTCCTTCGTCTTCGCGTCGGCCTTGTTGCCCTCGCGGGTGACGACGGCGACGAGCTCCTCGATCGTCGCGCGTTCCTGGTCACGGGCACGGGCGATGTGCTGCCCGGTCTCGAGGAACCACTCGACGTCGGACTCGGTGCCGGACAGCGCGCGGTCGGCGTACTTCTGCACCTCCGGACCCGCCTGCACCAGCATCCGGGAGACCTCGACGCGCATGTCCTGCAGCCGCGCGCTGTACTGGCCCTCCGTCAGGAACTTCTCGAGGGCCGCCTGGGAGCCGTCGTTCAGGGCGGCGTCGCCCGCGCGGTTCACTCCCTTGCCGCCCCGGCCCATCACCGTGGCGGTGGCCACCCTGAGGTCTTCCATGATGGCGGCTCTGAAGCCGCCCGCGAGATACGCGGAGATGGCGGCGTCGCCGCCGTTGATCGCCGCCGTGGCCTCTCGCCTGGTGCCCTTGCCACCCACCGCGAGGCCGCTCATGACGGTCGCGCGGTTATCCTCGGCGGTCTCGATGGCGAGCCTGACGTTCAGGAAGTTCTGTACGTCGGCGTCGGAGCCGGTCAGCGCCGCGGCGGCGGCGGCACGTACGGCCTGGCCGCCGAGCATCCACTCCTTGACGACCTTCGCCCGGTCGGTGTCCGGCAGCAGGAACGGGTCGCCGTCGTCGTCGCCGACGGGCGGCGTATCGGCCCACGCGGCCACGGGATTGAGGACGAGGCTGGACGTGGTGACCACGGCAGTCGTGGCCGCAATGGCGCCGAGAACGCGCCGTCTACTCCAATAGGTGGTGTCCAAAACGGTCCTTCGCTTTCGACGCCTGGCACGCCCGCAAAACAGTGCGGCCCGAGCCAGGACAGCAAGTGTGAATCGCGTTCTTATTCGTCGGGCCATGGCAGACATGCAAGACCCGAGGGGCGCGCGGCATGACCTTACGTGGCACGCGCGGCAATGACCAGACGCTAGTTGATGAGCAATCAACTTCCGTTTATTACCGGCGCTTGAACAAGCCACCTCATGGCTGAAACATGACTCGCGAATCGGGCGATAAAGCGGCAAGTCGCAGTGAAACGAACGGCGTTACCTCGGGGTGGATGTGAGGCAGGTCACGCGTGGCGGGTTCTCTGATCGCGTCATCGAGGGGCGCGTAACCGCCCTCCTGGCACGCTTCGGCCTCCGCACTTCGCGTGAGCCGGAAGTTCCCGCATTCCATTGACGGCACGTCATGCTTGTTTTCGCGGACTTGATTTGCGGGCCCGGTGTTCGGTTAGGATCCGGCTCGAAGTCGGGGGCTTTACGCCATCGAGATGCCATGGGCGCGTCTCCGGTTGGCTGGACACGAGCCTTCACATCAGTACGGCACACCTCTTCCGGGCAGGACCGGAACCGACGACTGGAACAGGCATGAAGGCACTCAGAACACTCGTCCGCACAGTGGCCGTGGCCACCGCCGCGGGCGCCCTGGCTTGGCTGGCGACCGCCGGCGGACCCACCGCGAACGCGGACGCCACGGACGCCGTCGCGATGAAGGCCGTCGCCGAGGAAGGCCCGGGCTACGCCGTCGAGGACTTCGGCTACCCGAACGCCGACAAGATCCTTGCCGAGAAGAACATCGTCCTGAAGCGCGGCGACGGTCACATCCTCCTCGCCGAGTGCGGCAGCGCCGCCGACCTGCTGGAGGTCTGGACGCGGCAGGACGAGGAGCGGTTCTGCTTCAAGGTCACGGGCACCCGGGGCTACCTCGCCCTGGAGCTCCCGTCCGTCTACTCGATCAAGGGCAACACCTACTCCACGGAAGTCGACATGACCGTCGGCGACGAGGAGAAGTCCTTCGACATCAGGAAGAACACCTGGACCCCGGTCGGTGAGAGCGTCGACCCGCAGGCCCGCGACTTCATGCTCATGGAGATCCGCACCACCAAGTAGGCGTCGACACCGCCCAGAAGGCGACCCGCGCCCGGAGGACGGCGACACGCCGATGCCGCCGCGGAACCGGCCGCCGGCCCCGCCGCGGAACCGGCCGCCGGCCCCGCCGCGGGACAGGACCGCCGGACCGGCCGCCGAGCCGGCCCGCCCGCCCCCGGCCCGGACGCGAGACGTCCCCGCCCCACAGCTCCCAGCCCTGCTTCCAGGAAGTGACATGAAGCGTCAGCACACCGCAAGACCCTCCATACGCGCCGCCCTCGGCGCGGCCCTCCTCTCCGCCCCCCTCGCGGTCACCGGCCTCGCCGGCACCGCTCAGGCCGCCGTCGGCGCCCCCGCCACCGCCGCCACGCTCGCGCACACCGTCCAGCTGACGGTCGGCGAGTGGCCCGACAACCGCGGCTGCACCGCGACCCTGGTGGACGAGCTCTGGCTGGCCACCGCCGCCAGCTGCTTCGCCGAACAGCCCGGCGAGGCCGTGCCCGCCGGAAAGCCCGCCCGCCCGACCACCGCCACCCTCGGCGGCGCCACGGTCCGCACCGTCGTCGAGCTGGCCCCGCGTACGGACCGGGACCTGGTCCTGGCCCGTCTGGACCGCTCGGTGCGGGACATCGCGCCGGTGAAGCTCGCCACGGCCGCTCCCGCCGCCGGGACCGCCCTGACGGCCTCCGGCTTCGGCCGCACCAAGACCGAGTGGGTCCCGGACAAGCTCCACACCGGCGCCTTCACCGTCACCAACGTCACCGCCGGCGACCTCGCCCTCGACTCCGCCAACGGCACCGACGTCCTGTGCAAGGGCGACACCGGCGGCCCGGTGCTCGACGCGGCCGGCAGGCTGGTCGCCGTCAACAGCCGTTCGTGGCAGGGCGGCTGCTTCGCCGCGCCGGCCACGGAGACCCGCAAGGGGGCCGTCGCCGCCCGCGCCGACGACCTCGCCTCGTGGATCGGGTCCGTCAAGCAGCGCCCCGTCGTCCTCAAGGCAGGCGACACGCTGCGGTCCGGTGAGACGATCTCGACGACGAACGCCAAGCTCGTCATGCAGTCCAACGGCGACCTGGTCCTCTACCACCGCGCCGGAGGCGAGAACCAGGGCGGCGCGCTCTGGATCTCCGGCACCAGCGGCAACCCCGGCGCGTACGCCAAGATGCAGGCCGACGGTAACTTCGTCGTCTACAAGAAGGACGCTCAGGAGACCGACCCCGCCGGCGCGTTGTGGTCGTCCAGGACGAACGGCAACCCCGGCGCGCGGCTGGCGCTGCAGCCCGACGCCAACCTCGTCCTGTCCACCGTCACCACCACGACCGGTGGCACGGGAGTCGTCAAGCTCCTGTGGCAGAGTGACACCTCCCCGCGCGGGGACAAGCTGACCCCCGGCGCCAAGCTGATGCCCGGCTCCTGGCTCACCAACGGCCAGACCGTGCTGATCATGGACATCCAGGGCAACGCCCTCGTCCGCGAGGCGGCCTCCGGCCGCGAGCTGTGGGGGAAGTACAGCTGGAGCTGGTACTCGTACCTGCACATGCAGGACGACGGCAACCTCGTCCTCTACCGTGCCGACGGTGGCCAGGGCCGCGGCGGCGACCTCTGGGTCACCGAGACCTGGAACGGCGCAGGCGCCTACGCCGCCCTCGAGGGAAACTCCCTCGTCGTCCACGCCCAGGACCACGGCACCCGCTGGGCCAGCTCCGTCCTGCGCGGCGCGCAGTCGAACCGCTGCCTGGACTGGAACGGCACCACCGGCGCGATGATCTGGGACTGCTGGGGCGGTGCCAACCAGCAGTGGGACGCCACCGCGGCCAAGGAACTGCGCGTGGGCGGCGACAAGTGCCTCACCGCCGACAAGGGCGCGAACCAGGGTGCCCGCGTCTCGGTCCAGCCGTGTGACGGCAGCGCCGAGCAGAAGTGGAACGTGAACGGCGACGCCACCATCACCGCCCAGCTCAACCCCGGCCAGTGCATGAACGTCTGGGGCCAGGCCACGGCCAACGGCTCCGGTCTCGGCCTGTGGGGTTGCGACGGCGGCGCCAACACCAAGTGGTTCCGTCCCTGACCCTCCACCGAGGGGCGGCCCGGCCGCCGGGCCGCCCCTCAAGCCGGCCCGCGGCCGGCCGGCTCGGTCAGGGCCGGTCCTGACCGAGCCGCGGCCAACCCGGCGGCCGCGGCGGCCCGGGGCCGGAGACGGCCTCGGGCCCGCTGCGCCTCAGCCGGTCACCGGCGTGCCGGGCGGCGGCTCCACGACCTCCCTGCCATCGGGCCCCGCGGGGGAGCGCCCGGGGGAGTGCCGCTCCGGCCCGGCAGCGAAGTCGGCCCGGACGGGAAGCCCTGCCGGCCGGGCCGTCGGCCCGGCCGGCAGGCCCGCCGGATCGCCAAGGGCCCGGGAGATGCCGACCAGGAGGTCATGGTGCTCGGCTTCGGCGGCGCGCAGCGCCCGGATCGCCGCCGCGCCCTGCGCAGGGTCGGCGCGCACGCCACGGGCACGCGCGTCGGTCGCGGCCGTGACCATGGCGGCCAGGCCGGTCGCCACGCTCTCGCTCTCGGTCCGGCCGGCCCGGCGTGCCCGGGCGTAGGCGTGGGCGCGTACCTCCTCGGAGCAGTAGGCCCCGAGCTCCAGCATCCGGTCGTGGATGTCGGTCATCCGGTCCGTGAGCCGCCGACCGGGCCCGGCGTACCACGGAGTGGTGAGCCGCATCCGGCCGTCGCGGTCACAGCCGGCGCGCACGGCCCGACGCAGCGGGCCCAGCGCACGCAGCATGCACAGGGGCCCGAACACGCGGGCGGTGAGCCAGGGGACGACGAGCGGGATCAGGAAGCCGGCGGCGACGAGAACGGTGCCGAGACAGGCGAAGGCCATGCCCACCTGGTTGATCGCCTCCCAGTCGTGGCCCGCCCATGCGCCCGCGACGGCGACGAGCTTCGCGACCCCGTAGGTCACGTTGGTCAGGAAACCCAGGGTCAGGACGGAGAGACCGATGTGCAGCGCCCCTCCCGCCGGTGACTTCCGCTCGGGACACTTCCGGCGGATGTCGCGCGCCCACTTCCGGCACGCGGCGGCGGCCGCGGCGGCCGCGGCGGTGCAGGCGAGCAGGCAGAGCAGTACCATCTCGCGGATGAACGGCGTGTTGGCGTAGTACGTCTCGAAGTCACGCTGCCGTTCGACCGGCGCCTCGCCCAGAGTGAAGCAGACCACCAGCAGGACGGCCACGACGACGTGGCCCCAGATCCAGCGTCTGACCCGGCGGCGCGTGCGGGGCGCGACCCGCGCGTCCTCGCGCCAGTTCTCCATGAGCACGCGGCAGGCGCACGCGTAGGCGGAGAGAAGGCAGTAGACCATCAGCGCCGAGAAGTTGGCGATTCCGGTCACGCGGTTGACGAACACGATGGTGGAAGGTGCGGAGAAGAAGAACGCCGCGGCCTGGAAGAAGATCACCGCGTTGACGCTGCAGACCATGGGGGTGCGCCAACGCCGCACCAGGGACGGCAGTTTGACCAGCAGGACGACGCCCAGCGCGGCGGCCGGCAGGTAGAGGTTCACGCTCTCCTGCGGCGTCATCCTCTGAACGACGCCCAGATACGGCCGGCCACGCCGGCGGACGGCGAGGCGGCGCGCCGGCCCTCCAGGAAGGGCCTGCACCGGTCGGCCAGCATCCGGCCGAACTTCTCGGCACGCCGCTCCTCCTCGTGGTCCGGCTCCGTACGCGCGGCGACATGGGTGACCGCGTCGGCGAGGCTCCACCGGTCCCCCAGCATGCGGGCCGCCGCCTTCGCGCCGGCCCCGCCGCCATGGCCGCAGTGCCCCTCCTTGAGGTGCCACAACTCGTGGCCCAGGATCACGACTTGATGCAGGGGCGAGGTGTTCGCCTCCACGGCGATCAGGTGGTGGTCGCCCAGATCGAGCCAGAGGCCCGTCACCGTGTCCGGCGGGAACTCCTCCAGCATGAGGCGGACTTCCCGGCCGCTGCTCTTCGCCGCACCCCCGCAGATGGCCTTCATCAACTCCACCGGTTCATGTGGAACCGGCTGCGGCAGACCCGCGATCAGCTCGTCACGATGCCGCTTCATCTCGCGCGAGACCCCCACGACCTGCCACCCGTCCTTCGTACCGGATGCACAGCCCCCCATGCATCGCCCGTTGCGCGTTACCGCTGGTGGGGCGCGGTTTGAGCCCGACGCGACCACCCGAGGGTCATTGTGCCCCACTGGCTTCGAGAGCCGCACGCGCCTCCCGGGCACGCTCCTCGCGGGAGCGCCGGGCGACGGATTCGATGAGGGCGATCAAGGGCTGGGCGGTGTCGTCCGGCACGTCGGCGAGGGCGCGTGCGGCGTACCCGACCACACCGAGCGAGGGATCGACCTCCCCGGCCGATCCGGCGTTCCTCAGCCGTCGCAGGTCCTGGTCCTGGCGCTCCACGGTCCGCTCCAGCAGGTCCTTGTGGATCTGCTGGAGGACCCGGTCCAGCGCCTCGGCGGGCTCGGCGACCAGGAACTCGATCTTCTCTCCGAAGAATCCGGCGATGCCCGCCGCGTGATCGAGGTTGGGCGCCCGGCCCGTCTTGATCATCTTGTCGAGCCACTGCGCGCTGGTCCCCGCGCCGACCGCGATCTCGGCCAGCGTGTACGGCCGCCGGCTGCCGTCCGCCGCCGCGCGCAGCCGCGTCGCGCGCAGGAAGAGGATCCGCTCGACCACGCGCCGGTGACGCTCCTCGACCACGTCCCCGGCCTGCCGGGGCACGGGGTGCGGCTCGCCGCGCAGCATCTCCCGTACCTCCTGCGCCGGGACGCCGGAGGCGTGGGAGAGTCCGCCCTCGCCCTCGACCCGCAGCACGTCCTCGCGGTTCAATCCCATGCGGTCGAGCAGCGAGTCGATACGACGCACCGTACCCACCAGGTCACGAGCCGGCCCATCACTCACGCGAACTCCAACGGTTGTCGTACGAGGCGGTCCCAGGCTAGCAACCGCCGCTGATCCGCGATCAACGCTCGGCCCCGCTTTCGGAGGTACACGGCAGGACCGGACGTGCGGGGACGGTCAGCCGGACTGCTCCGTGCCGGTGGCCCGGCCGTCGTCGTCCCAGGTGACGCGCAGGACGCCGACGACGGCCCGGCGGTCGAGGGGCCCGAACACGTGGGGGAAACGTGTGCCTTCGGCGACGCCCGGCGGTGGGGCCGGAATCGCTTCCTCCCACTCCGTCCTGGCGATCAGGCGGCTCTCGTCGAGGACGAGCACGAGGAGGGGCCGCGCGGCGGTCCGGTAGAAGGCGTTGACGACGGCGAGGGTGGTCGACTCGTCGGGTGAACAGTGGACGAAGCCCTCCTCGGCGAGGGAGGCGGGGGCGTAGGGCTCGTCCGGGGACGCCGTCCAGTCGCCGGCGGTGACCACGTGGTAGATCATGGTCCGGTTATATCGCAGGGTGTGTCGCGGGCGGCGAGGGCTCCCGGTCCGGCCGTTCGGGCCGGCGGCCCCGGCGCGGCCGCCTCCGCAGGGTCGGGGCGGAAGGGCCTCAGCCGAGCCAGCGGCCGTCGCGCATGAGGTGGCGCCCCCGCAGCTCGTTCGCCTCGCGCCAGGCTTGGACCCGGCGCGGCCGGATCAGGAAGTACTGGTAGGGCTCGTCCAGTTCGCGCGGGTCGAAGCCGGTCTTGGCCTCGAAGGCGTCACCCGTGCCCGGGGCGAGGTCGGCGAGGTCCACCGGTTCGGCCGTGCCGTCCACGACGACGACATCGCGCGTCGGGCCGAGGGCGAGCCGCACCCGGCCGTCCGCCAGGAGATTGCGGCCGGTGACGGAGGAGCGGGGGGTCGAGACGAGGAACGCGGTCCCGTCCCAGAGGAAGGACAGCGGGACGAGATGGGCTCCCGCCGAACCGGTCGGGCCGGCGTGGCCCGCGGTCGCGACCCAGACGTCGATGTCGTCCTCCAGGCGCGCACGGGTGTCCCGCAGCCGCTCGTCGATCCCTCGTGGTGGCGCGCTCGTCATCGTCTTCCTCCGGTCACGTCGTTCCTCAGGCGGCTTCGCCGCTCGATGCGGTGTGATCCCCGGGGCCCCGCCGCGGTGGGGGCGCCCGGGCTCGGTCAGGGCGTGGGGGTCAGCGAGGCGGCCTCCCAGAGGAACCCGTCGGGGTCGCCGAAGGGCCCGGGGACGTCCCCGCCGGCGCCGAGCACGAGCCGGTGCGAGCCGGTGCCGTCGGCGGGGACGCCGACGTCCTTGGCCAGGGCGCGGCGGCCGTACAGCGCGAGCTTCACGGGGCCGGGCCCCGCCTCGAACTCGACGTACTTGCGGCCGAAGCTCCTGGCGACGCCGAGGCCGCGCCCGACGTAGAACTGCTTGGTGGCGATCACGTCCGCGGCTCCCAGCAGGAGCACGACGTCGTCGATCCGCCGCGTGGCCGGGCCCGTGTCCTTCCTCGCCGACGTGGCGATCTTCCAGATGGTCCCGTCGGGGGCCCGTACGACACCGCCGAAGCCCCAGAACGACTTCGCGGCGGGCTTCAGCGACGTGGCCCCGGCGTCGAGCGCGGCGTCGACCAGGTTCCTGACGGTGCCCGGCTGGGACACCGTGAGCGCGAGGGCGAAGCCGCGGAATCCGGTCGTCGGGGTTTCACAGGCGCGCAGCCGCAGCCACGTGTCCAGGCCGAAGGCGGCGGTGTAGAAGCGGTCGGCGGCCGTGGGGTCGGCCACCTCGAGGGTGACGGATGCGAGGGAGTTCATGTCCGTCACGCTAGTCTCGGCGCGGTCGCCGGGGCTTCTCGATTCCTGACCGGTCTCGGCACCCGTGGCGGCGCCTCGCCCGGCCCGGCCGGCGCGGAGGCGCCCGACGCGCTCGTCGCGCTCGTCGCGGGGCCCGGGCCGGCGCTCGGCGGCACGCCGACCAGCTCGGTGAAGCGGGCGCGGAAGATGCCCGGCGACGGGCAGCCGACGGCGGAGCGGACCTCGGGGACGGTGAGGCCGCCACCCCGCAGCAGAGCGGCCGCGCGCTCGATACGACGCTTCGTCAGATACCCGTACGGGGAGTCGCCGTAGGCCAGCCGGAACTGCCGGGCGAGCTGTCCGGCCGGCATGCCTATGTCGCGGCCGAGAGCCTCCACGTCCAGCGGCCGCGCGTACTCCCGGTCGATCCGGTCGCGTACGCGGCGCAGTCGCGCGAGGCCGCTCAGATGGTGCGCGGCGACGAGCGCGCGCGCCCAAGCGGGATGACACATGAGGGTGATCTCCTATCGTCCGTGCGCGGGTCCAGGCGCGCCGGGCGCCTCACGGGTGGGTCGGCCCGCCCGGCGGCCGGCGGGGCCGGTCACACCCGACGGCTCAGCGCAGCTCCTGGATGCGGATCAGGTTGCCCGCCGGGTCGCGGAAGGCGCAGTCACGGATGCCGTACGGCTGCTCGGTCGGCTCCTGGACGACCTCGGCGTCACGGGCCTGCACCTTCTCGAAGGTGCCGTCGAGGTCGGGGGTGGCCAGCAGGATCCATCCGTAGGTCCCCTTCGCCATCATCTCGACGATCGTGCGGCGCTCGGCCTCGGTGATCCCGGGGTCCGCGGCAGGGGGCGCCAGGAGGATGGACGTCTCGGGCCGGCCGGCGGGGCCGACCGTGATCCAGCGCATCCTGCCCTGGCCGACGTCGCTGCGGACTTCGAAGCCGAGGGCGTCGCGGTAGAAGGCCAGGGAGGCGTCCGGGTCGTCGTGCGGGAGGACGGTCGTGTGAATGGTGAGGTCCATGGCCGTCACGTTAGACGCGGGTCGGTGACCGGCGCTTCTCGATTCCCGACCGGCACGCCGTCTCGCGTGCCGGGCGACGCGTACCCGCCCCCGGCCCCGCCACGCCGCGCGTTCCCGGACCCGCCCCGCCGCGCGCTCCGGGCCGTGCCCCGTCCGGCCGAGCGGGGGGACCTCAGCCGTGTCGAAACGTCACCCCATATGGGGATTCACCCGTACGCGCATGTGCCGCGCGGGCGCGGCAGGGGCGTTTGTCGTAGAAGTGGTGAGTCACCCCCGCGCGCATCCGGTGCCCGTTTCTGCGAGAGGTCTCCATGGCGACGTCGACCGAGCCGGTAACCCCCCTGCCCGTGCGTCGCCGAAGCCGCGGTGCGGCCGTCATCTCCTGGGTGACCACGACCGATCACAAGATGATCGGACACCTCTATCTGATCACGTCGTTCGTGTTCTTCCTGGCCGGCGGAGTGATGGCGTTGCTCATCCGGGCCGAGCTGGCGCGGCCCGGAATCCAGATCATGTCCCCGGAGCAGTACAACCAGGCGTTCACGATGCACGGCACGGTGATGCTGCTGCTGTTCGCGACACCGACCTTCGCGGGATTCGCCAACGCGATCATGCCACTCCAGATCGGCTCTCCCGATGTGGCGTTCCCCCGCCTGAACATGTTCTCCTACTGGCTCTTCCTCTTCGGCGGCCTCATCGCCTTCGGCGCCATCCTCACGCCGCAGGGCATGGCCGACTTCGGATGGACCGCCTACGCACCTCTCAACAACGCCGAACACACGCCGTACGTGGGCGGCGACCTCTGGATCATGGGGCTGGCGTTCGCCGGGTTCGGGACGATCCTGGGCGCCGTCAACTTCATCACGACGATCATCTGCATGCGGGCCCCGGGCATGACGATGTTCCGGATGCCCATCTTCACGTGGAACATCCTGCTGACGTCCGTCCTGGTGCTGCTGGCCTTCCCGGTCCTGGCCGCGGCGCTGCTGGTGCTGGAGGCGGACCGGCGGTTCGGTTCGCAGGTCTTCGACGCGGCCAACGGCGGCGCGCTGCTGTGGCAGCACCTCTTCTGGTTCTTCGGGCATCCCGAGGTCTACATCATCGCCCTGCCGTTCTTCGGGATCGTCACCGAGATCTTCCCGGTGTTCTCGCGCAAGCCGATCTTCGGCTACATCGGCCTGGTCGCCGCGACGATCGCCATCGCGGGTCTCTCGGCGACGGTGTGGGCCCACCACATGTTCGCGACCGGCGCGGTGCTGCTGCCGTTCTTCTCGTTCATGACGTTCCTGATCGCGGTCCCCACCGGCGTGAAGTTCTTCAACTGGATCGGCACCATGTGGAAGGGATCGCTGTCCTTCGAGACACCGATGCTGTGGTCGATCGGGTTCCTGGTGACGTTCCTGTTCGGCGGCCTGACCGGCATCATCCTGGCCTCGCCCCCCATGGACTTCCACGTCACCGACTCCTACTTCGTCGTGGCGCACTTCCATTACGTCGTCTTCGGCACCGTCGTCTTCGCCACGTTCGCCGGCTTCTACTTCTGGTGGCCGAAGATGACCGGGAAGATGCTCGACGAACGCCTCGGGAAGGTCCACTTCTGGACGCTGTTCATCGGCTTCCACACCACGTTCCTCGTCCAGCACTGGCTGGGAGCCGAGGGAATGCCCCGGCGCTACGCCGACTATCTGGACGCCGACGGCTTCACCGCCCTCAACACGGTGTCCAGCATCGGGGCCTTCCTGCTCGGACTGTCCAGTCTGCCCTTCTTCTACAACGTCTGGCGGACCGCCAGATACGCGCCGCGGGTCACGGTCGACGACCCGTGGGGGTTCGGCCGCTCCCTGGAATGGGCGACCTCCTGCCCGCCGCCGCGGCACAACTTCGTCACGCTGCCGAGGATCCGCTCGGAGTCCCCCGCCTTCGACCTCTCGTTCCCCGAGGTGGCCGCGCTGGACCAGGGCAAGAGCGACAAGCGCGACGTGTTCGACGACTCCTCCGCCGCGACCCACCAGGGGCCCGACGCCGGCCGTGACGGCCAGGCGCCGCACTGAGGCGAGCGCGCGATGGACCGCGACGACACGGCCGCCGGCATGGCCCGCCTCGAGGGCTATCTCATGAGCCAGGCCGCCCGCCAGGAGGCGAGGCGGGCGGGCGAGGACTTCGCCCGCGGACTGTCCTGGCTCGGCCCCCTCGAACGCGACGAGATCGCCCGCCGCTTCGCCGACGAGCACCTCGCGCTGCGCAGGGAGATGCTCGGTGCCGTCGCCGTACGCATCGCCGAACTCCGTACCGAGTACGGCGACCGCTACGCGTACCTCCGTCGCCGCACCCTCGCCCTCGCGCTGGCCGCCGTGGCGCTCGTCGGCGCGGCGGCGGGATGGATCGTGACGCCGGGGTGAGGCCCGGCGGCCCGAAAGCCCACCCGGAAGCGGTCGCGGCGGAAGGCGGGACGACCGGCCGGCTCTCGGGCGAGCCCGGTTCCGGGGGAGGGGAAGCCCGGAGCCGCTTCCGGGAAGGCCGCCGGGACGGGGAAGGCCGTGCCTGCCTCGGGGGGCCCGCGCCGGACCGGGGTGCCACGGGCCGTTCGCCGGTGAGGCGGCGGCTCAGGGCCTGGGGTCGATGCGATCCCACTGGGGGTGCCCGCCGCGTGCTCGGCCGCCCACCGCCGCGCTGCAGCGCGGGCACACCCGCCGCACACGGTCCGCCGCGCCCCCCGATTCGGGAAACGTCTCCGGCCACGCCACGTGGGGGAACCGCCCGAGCTGCGAGCGGCTGAGGGACAGACCGCAGACGGTCGCGTTCCTGCCCTGTTCCCAGGCGTGGACCTCCCCGGCCGGCCGGCGCTGGTTGGCGTCCTCGTCCCACCACTGCCCGGAGGCGGCCACGGCGTAGCGCTGTGTCACGCCCATCGGGAACTCCCCGTCACCGCGGTGGCCGCCGCCTTGGGCGCCGTCCGTGGCACCCGGGAAGCGGGCCGGGGCAGCCGGGTCATGCGCCCCGTCCCTCCGGGGCGTCCAGTTCCTCCTCGGGTACGACGTGCATGGCCGCCTCCTCGGAGCCGGCCGCACCCGCGTCGATGCCCACGTCGGTGGCGAAGAGCTCCTTGTCGGTGTCCTCGTGCGCGCCCTCGTCCGGAGCCACGAGCCGTCCCGCCCGCTCGCCGCCGGCCTCCGGGTCGAGCGGTTCGCCCTCGCCGCCGGGCAGGTCCCCGATGCCGTCCGCGCCGTCCTCGCCCGCCTCCGGCACCTCCTGCGCCAAGCGCTGGTCGAGCGTCTCGCCGTCCCGTTGCTCCGCCGCGGTGGTGCCCACCTTGGTCACCCCGAGCGGCTTCTCCGGCGGCGAGTACCCCTCGTCCAGGACGTCGTCGTAGTCGCGCTCGTCCACCGCGTCCTGGAGGTCGAGCGGCGCGGCGTCCTCCTGCTCCTCGTTGCCGCCCGTGGGCTGGTAGACGTCGTCCGCCATGCTCTCGTCCGTCATGAGTCTCGCCTCTCCTCGGTGCCGCTCCGCCCCGTTCCCGGCGGGGCGCGTCCCTTCCGGCCTGGGCGTCTACCCGGTCCCTCCGGGTCGAAAAGCGCCGTCACCCTCCGGCCGCCACCGTCGGGCGGGCGGCGCACGGCGTGCGGGTGCCCGCACCGGGCGGGCGCAATCCTCCGGGCGCCGGGGGCACTCCTCCCTGCGGCGGAGGGACGGAGCGTCCGGCCGGCGGGCGGAGTCAGGCGCGGGGTGCCCGGGGCTCGATGCGGTAGTCGAAGGCGAGCGTGCCCGGGTCGAGGGCGGTCACGCCGCCGTCGACGGTCAGCACGGCACCGTTGACGAAGGAGGAGGCGGGAGACAGCAGCCACGCGACGGCCTCGGCCACCTCACGCGGCTCCCCGGGGCGCCCGGCGGGCAGGACCCGCGTGACCTCCTCGTACGCCGCGTCGACGCCGCCCGAACCCAGCCCCGCCTCATCCGCGAACCGGCTCATACGGCGATCCGCCATGTCGGTGCGCACCCAGCTCGGGCACACCGTGTTGGCACGCAGGCCCGCGGCCCCGTAGTCGACCGCGAGCGAACGGCAGAGCTGGAGCAGCGCCGCCTTGGAGGTCGCGTAAGCGGCGTTGCCCACGCCGTTGCGCAGGGCGGAGACGGAGGCGACCGCCACGACCGCGCCACGGGCGTCGAGCAGGTGCGGGAGAGCGGCGCGCAGGAGGTGGAAGGGGCCGGTGACGTTTGTGCGCATCACGGCCTCCCAGTCCTCCGGGGTCACCTCGCCGACGCCGCCGCCGCGGCCGATTCCGGCGTTGAGGACGAGCCCGTCGAGACGGCCGTAGGCGGCGACGGCCGCTTCGACGAGAGCGCGAACCGCGTCGGGGTCGCCGATGTCGGAGGGGACGGCCAGCGCCCCGGTCTCCTGGGCGACCAGCCGCAGGGGTTCCGGCCGGCGCCCGGAGACGACCACGGGGTGCCCCGCCCCGCGCAACAGCCGGGCGGTCGCGGCGCCGATGCCCGTGCCGCCGCCGGTCACGAGGTACACGCGCTGGTCCGCCATGGGTCGACCTCCGTCGTAGCTGCCGTACGTCTCCCCGATCATAGGGAGCGCGACGGCGGCCCGCACCGACGGACGGGCCCGCGCGACGGAGAAGGGGCGGCATGTCGACGCAGCAGAGGCTCACGGTGGTGACGGGCGGAAGCCGGGGGATCGGGGCGGCCGTCTGCCGGCGGCTGGCCGAGGAGGGGCACGACCTCGTGATCGGCTACCGCTCCGACGAGGCGGCGGCGCGAGCGGTGGCGGACGCCGTCGAAGCCGCCGGCCGACGGTGTCTGACCGTACGGGTGGACACGGCGGCCGAGGCCGATGTCGACGGCCTGTTCGACGCGGCGGCCCGGCTCGGGCCGGTGACCGGCCTCGTGAACAACGCCGGTGTCAGCGGGCCCAACGGCCGCCTGGCGGACGCCGATGCCGAGGGGATGCGGCGCGCGCTGGAGGTCAACGTCCTGGGCTACCTGCTGTGCGCCCGGCGCGCGGTGCGGGACATGTCCGCGCACGGCGGAGGGGCGATCGTCAACGTCTCCTCCGCGGCGGCGACGCTCGGCAGCCCGGGGCGGTACGTGCACTACGCCGCGGCCAAGGCCGCCGTCGACGCGATGACGGTGGGCCTCGCCAAGGAGGTGGCGGGGGAGGGGATCCGCGTGAACTGCGTGGCGCCGGGCACGGTGTGGACCGACTTCCACGAGGATCCGCAGCGTCCGGCGCACGTGGCGCCGGCGATCCCGATGGGCCGCGCGGGCCGTCCGGACGAGATCTCCGGCGCCGTCGCCTGGCTCCTCTCGGACGACGCCTCCTACGCGACCGGCGCGGTCCTGCGCGTGGCGGGAGGGATGTAGGGGACGGGCGCACCGCCGGCAGCCGACGCGCCCCGATGTCTCCTCGCACACGGTCACCCGGGGCCACCCCGTGCGCGCCCGACGGTGGTCCGAGGAAGGGCCGACGCCGGTCCGAGGGCGGTCCTACGGCGGGTCAGGAGCCGCCGGTGAAGAGGAGCTTGTCGGGGCTGGCCGGGCTGAGGTTCTTCAGGACGTCCTTGGTGGACTGCTTCTCGAGCCAGACGGCGACCTCCTCGGCACTCGCCTCCGGGTGCGCCTGCTTGTAGAGGGCGGCCACTCCCGCCACGTGCGGGGAGGCCATCGACGTACCGTCCTCGGCGACGCTGCCGCCACCGAGCTTCGCCGAGACGATCGCCTCGCCGGGAGCGTAGAGCCACAGGCACTCGCCCCAGTTGGAGAAGCTCGTCTCCTCGTCCCGCCGGTTGGTCGCGCCGACCGTCACCACGCCCTCCGCCCCGGCGGGGGAGATGTCGCAGGCGTCGACGGCGGAGTTGCCCGCGGCCACCACCGGGAGGACGCCGGCCGCGGCCATCGAGGCGGCCGCGTGGTCCACGGCGTCGGACTCCGGGCCTCCGAGCGACGCGTTCACGACGGCCGGCTGCCTGGCGTTCTTCGCGACCCAGTCCATGCCCGCGAGGATGCCCGACCACCTGCCCGTCCCGTCGCAGCCGAGGACGCGGACGCTGAACAGGTTGGCGTTGCGGGCCACGCCGAACGTCTTGCCGCCGATCGTCCCGGCCACATGGGTCCCGTGCCCCTGACAGTCCGCGCCGGCGCGCCCGTCGCCGATGGCGTCGAAGCCCAGGGCGGCACGTCCGCCGAACTCCGCGTGCGTGTAGTCGATCCCGGTGTCGATGACGTACGCGTTGACCCCCGTGCCGTCCGCGGCGACGGTGAAGCCGTCGTCGAGGGGAAGCGCCTTCTGGTCGATGCGGTCCAGACCCCAGGAGGCGGCCGGTGCGCGGCGGCCACCGAGAGCCCCCGCGGGTGCGGCCACCGACACCTCGGCGTCCTCCTCCACCGCCGACACCCCGAGGGCGTTGCGGACGGACTTGAGCTGGGACAGCGTCAACGGCACCGCGAACCCGTTCAGCGCCTTGGTGTAGAGGAACGTCGGCTTCAGCTTCAGCCGCTCCGCGAACGTCCCCGCGTCGAGCCGCTTGTCGAGCGTCACGATGTACCGGCCGGGAACGGCGCGGGGCGAGGTGCGCAGCGGGGCGGGGGCCGACGCCGTGGCCACGACGGAGGCCGGTCCCTCGGCGGGCGCGGTCGTGGACGGCGTGGCGGCGGCCAGTGGTGCGGCCGGCGCGAGCGCGGCGACGGCGGCGGCCGCGGTGAACCTCATGCGAATGATCATGCGGCGCAGGCCATCACGCGGAAACGATCACCGTCCAGGACCCCGTCCGGTGGTTCACGCTCCGGTGGAGATACTGCCGCACGCGCTCCTCCGAAGGGCGCAAGCCGCTCCTCCCGCCAAGGGGGGACTCGCTCCGCCACGCAGAGCGGCGCCCCGGCCGCCCCCGTCACGCCATCTGCCGCCGTACGAGGTCGTGCAGGAACCCGCCGGGAGCGGCCAGCAGTGCGGCCGGCGGGCCCTGTTCGACGACGCGGCCCTCCGACATGACGATCACCCGGTCGGCGCCCATGACCGTGGACAGCCGGTGGGCGATCACGAGACGGCTGGATTCCAGGCCGCGCGTGCTCTCCATCACGGTGCGCTGGGTCTCGTTGTCGAGCGCGCTGGTGGCCTCGTCGAAGAAGAGGACGCGGGGCCGCCGCACGAGGGCCTGAGCGATCATCAGGCGCTGGCGCTGACCTCCCGAGATGGCTCCGCCCCCCGCGATCAGGGTGTGCAGGCCCATCGGCATCCGCCGGATGTCCTCGGCGAGCCCCGCCATCGCGGCCGCCTCCCACACCTCCTCGTGCGAGAAGGACTCGGCCCCGCAGATGCAGTCCAGGATCGAACCGGTCAGCGGCTGGGCGTTCTGCAGGACCACCCCGCACTGCCGGCGCACGGCCGCCTGGTCCAGGGCCGCCAGGTCCTGGCCGTCGTAGAGCACGCTGCCGGAGGTCGGCCGGTCGAAGCCGATGAGCAGGCGCAGGAGCGTCGACTTCCCGCAGCCGCTCGGCCCGACGACCGCCACGAACTCACCCGGGCGCACCTCCAGGGACACGTCGTCGAGCACCAGCGGGCCGTCGTCGGTGTAGCGGAAGGAGAGGCGGCGCGCCTCGATGGCACCGGTCAGCGTGCCGGGCTGAGCGCCTGCGCCGCGCACCTCCGGCTCCGCGTCCAGCAGGGGCTTGACCTGCTCGAAGAGGGGCGTCACGGCGGCTGCCGAGACCATCGCCCCGGTGATCTGCGTGACCGAGGTCAGGAGCATGGTCAGGGCGGTGCTGAAGGTCAGGAAGGCGGCCGCCGACATGGTGCCGCGGGCCGGGCCGGCGAGCAGCACGAACATGATGAGCGAGCAGAGCGGCAGGCAGACCGCGTCGAGGACGGTGGTCAGGTTCCGGACCCGGCCCGCCCGCTGCTGGAGTTCCCTGGAGCGGGCGAACTCGCGGGCCCAGGCGGCGTACGCGAAGCTCTCCGCCGCCGCGACCCGCAGCTTGGGCAGACCGCGCAGGGTCTGGTACGCCTGGTTGTTGAGCTTGTTGCCCAGCTCCACGAGCCGGCGCTGCCATCGCAGCTGCCACAGCCCCATCCCGAGGAACACCGCCCCCACGACGGCGAGCATCGCCAGCGCGACCAGCGCCAGCGGCACGCTGTAGCAGAACAGCAGGACGACGTTCATCGCGCCGACCGTGCCGGCCTGGACGACCACAGGACCGACGCCCGTCATCACCCGGCGGATCGCACTGATGCCCATCGCCGCACTCGCCAGCTCCCCGGTGGACCGCTCGGCGAAGAACGACGTCGGCAGCCGCAGCAGCCGGTCCCACACCGCGGGTTGCAGGACGCTCTCGACCCGCCCCTCCAGACGCAGGAGGGTCAGGTTCTGCACCAGCGTGAACACCGCGGTGACCACGCTGGTGACCATGAGGGCGACCGAGACCTGGACGATGAGACCGCTCTCGGCCTTCGGTACGTAGACGCCGAGCACCCGGCCGGTGGCGATCGGCACGAGGGCGCCCAGGCCGACCGTCACCAGACCGGCCGCCAGCAGGTTCCGCAGGTCCTTCCGGGTGCCGCGCACGCTGAAGCGGAGCAGCCGCCAGGGGGTCATCGGCCGGTCCGGCAGGGGACGGTAGAACATCACCGCCCGCGGCTCGAACTCCTCGGCGTTGTCCCGGCCGACGCGCTGCCGCCGCCCGGTGACCGCGTTGACCGCCTCGTAACGTCCTCGACGCCACACCAGCGCGACGGGCGCTCCCGACGCGGCGCGGTGCCCCACCAGGGGACCGCTGTCCGTGCGCCACCACTCGCCGTCGAGCCGGACGGCGCGCGTACGGATCCGGGCTGCCGACGCGATCCGCTCGACCGGCGTGACCCGCTCATTCGCGGTGGAGCCCCTCGGAGGCTGCTCGGCGAGGGTGATCCCGGCTTCGGCGGCGACGAGCCGGCAGACCGCGAACACCGCGTCGTCCGCCGCGCCGGTGCCGCCGACGCCGTCCGCCCTGGCGGCGCCGCGGCGGCCCCGGTCCGGCCCGCCGATCGAGGCCAGCAACGCCTGGTCCGCACGGGCCCGCTCGGCCGCGCCCGCCCTGATGCCCTCGGCCGTCCTGTCCTCGTGAGCGCGCTCCAGGCCGTCGATCCAGCGGTCCACGGCGGACAGCAGGCGGTGCTGCTGGTTCAGCATGCCCTGCCACATCGCGCCGTCGATCAGCAGGTCGCCCGCCGTCTCCGTGCCGAGCGAAGCCCCGTACCGGACGCTGCCGGGCTCGACCGACATCCACAGGACGTCGTCGTCGGCCAGGGAGTCGTCGGCGCCCGGACGCCCGTCCGACGGCGCCTCGAAGAGCACGGCCAGGCCGCGGCCGATCCCGAGGGCGAAGGCGTGCTCCAGCGGCGTATGCGGGACGGACTGCCCGTACTGCTGGTACTGCCCGTACCGGTCGTCGTATCCGTGGATCCCGTCGGTCCCGTACCCGCCGCCGTGTTCGGCGTACGCACCCTGACCGCCGTATCCGCCGTATCCGCCGTACTCGCCGTACGTCCCGTCCGAATCCGGCCGGTACAGCTCCCGCAGCCCGATCCGCCGCATCAGGCATCCCTGGGACGGCCGGCCGAGCAGGGTGTGCTGCGGGCCCTCGACCGGTCCGAGGAGCAGGCTTCCCGCCTCCAGGCGGCCGAGGAAGTGCCACTGGCCCCGCTGGACGGGGTCGTACGCGAAGAGGTCCAGGGATCCGGCCACGACCAGCCACAACACCTGCGGGCCCTCGAGGGGGAGGGTGCGCAGGCCCGCACAGTCGACGGGCGCGCCGAGACCGCCGAGGGCGTGCAGGACCACGTCCGTCCCGCCGGGTCCACCGGTCGACGGCGTACTCCCCGGAGCGCGTCCGGACGCGTCGGCGGGCTGCCGGTACGGCGATGCCACGTCAGCGCTCCCTGACCAGTTCGGCGTACGGCCCACCGGCCGCGGCCAACTCCTCGTGCCGGCCGCGCTCGACGATCGCGCCGTGGTCGAGCACCAGGATCTCGTCACTGTCGCGGACCGTGCTCAGCCGGTGCGCGATCACCACGCACGCGCAGCCGCGCCGTCGCAGGTTGTCGATGATGACGCGCTCCGTCTCCGCGTCCAGAGCGCTCGTGACCTCGTCGAGGACGAGAATGCTCGGCCGGCGCACCAGCGCCCTGGCGATCTCCAGACGCTGCCGCTGTCCGCCGGAGAAGTTGCGGCCGTCCTGTTCGACCCGGCTGTGGATCCCCTGGGGGCGTCGCGCGACCACCTCGTACAGCGCCGCGTCCCTGAGGGCGGTCACCACCGCCTCGTCCGGTATCGACGGGTCCCACAGCGCCACGTTGTCGCGGACCGTGCCCTCGAAGAGGAAGACGTCCTGGTCGACGAAGGAGACGGAGGCGGCCAGCGCGCCGCGGGGGATGTCCTCCAGCGGCCGGTCGTCGATCCGGATGGTCCCCTCCCACGGGCTGTAGAGGCCGGAGATGAGCCTCGAGACGGTGGACTTGCCGCTGCCTGAGCCGCCGACGAGCGCGATCTGCTGTCCCGGGCCCACGGTGAGCGAGAAGCCGGTGAGCAGCGGTTTGTCGAGCGGGCTGTACCCGAACGTGATGTTCTCCAGCGCCACGTGGCCACGGAGCCTGCGGGTGCTCGTGCCGGTCTCGCGGCCCCGGTACACCGCGTCGACGGGGAAGTTCTCGACGTCCTTCAGCCGGGCCACGTCCGCGGCGAAGTCCTGGATCCTGCCCGCCACCCCGTTCAGCCGGGTGACCGGTGCCGTGAAGCGGGTGACGAGGGCCTGGAAGGCGACGAGAAGGCCGATCGAGATGTGGCCCTCCACCGCCCGCAGCCCGCCGATCCAGAGGATCAGGGCGCTGTTCAGGGTGGCGAGGGCGGGCGCGACGACGGCGAGGACCGCGCTCGGCACGCCGAGGCGCTGCTGCACCTCCAGCGTGGTGGCGTGCTGCCCCGCCCAACGGCGGAAGAAGCCGTTCTCCCCGCCGGTGGCCTTCATCGTCTCGATGAGCTGCAGACCGGTGTACGACGTCGTCGTCAGCCGGGCGTTGTCCGCGCGCAGCCTCTGGGTGTCGTTGGCGCGCAGGCGGATCACGATCCGCATCGCCACCACGTTGAGGAGCGCGATCAGGACCCCGACGAGGGTCAGCTGGGGGTCGTACGTCCACAGCAGGACGGCGTAGAGGATCACCACCACCCCGTCCACGCCCGCGGCGGCGAGATCCCTGGCGAGGGTCTCGGCGACGGCGTCGTTGGACTGGAGGCGCTGGACGAGGTCGGCGGGGCTGCGCTGGGCGAAGAAGGTGACGGGCAGTCTCATCAGGTGCCGCAGGAACCGGGCGCTGCCGAGCGTGGAGGAGATGATGCGGCCGCGCAGCAGGTTCGCCTGCTGAAGTCCCGTCAGGACGGCGGTGAGCGCCACCAGCGAGGCCGTCGACGCGAAGAGCGGTCCGAGCAGGGACGTTTGTCCGCCGATCAGGAAGAGGTCGATGTACGTACGGCTCAGCGCGGGCAGCGCGGCGCCGACGGCGACCAGCAGCAGACTGGCGAGCAGGGTGGCCAGGAGCGTGCCGGTGGTGCCGCGCAGCCGTGCGGGCAGGGCGCCCAGGATGCCCGGCTTGCGTCCGCCGGGACGGAAGGCGGCGGTCGGTTCGAAGAGCAGGGCGACGCCGGTGAAGCTGGTGTCGAAGTCCTCCATCGGCACGAAGCGGCGGCCCTTGCCGGGGTCGTTGACGTGCACGCCGCGCCGCCGCCGCAGCCCCCGTCCCATGCCGTCGTACACGACGTAGTGGTTGAACTCCCAGAAGAGGATGGCGGGCGGCCGCACCCCGGCCAGCGCGGCCGGTTCCATCTGCATGCCCTTGGCCTGGAGGCCGTAGCCGCGTGCCGCCTTCAGGACGTTGCCGGCCCGCGAGCCGTCACGGGACACCCCGCAGGCGATCCGCAGCTCCTCCAGTGGCACGTGCCGGCCGTAGTGGGCGAGCACCATGGCCAGGGCGGCGGCGCCGCACTCGACGGCTTCCATCTGGAGGACGGTGGGTGTGCGTACGGCCTTCTGTCTCTTCGCCCCGGCCTTCGCCGAGCCCTTCCGCCCGGCTGTGCCGCGCTGGGCTCGCCGGCCGGCGGGCGCCCCTTCCGGACGATTCCGGCGGTGGCCCGCGGGGGGAAGCCGCTGCTCGGTGCTCATGGCAGGAGCCAATCGATCGGGTGCTGTTCGGCCAGGTGTACGGCGCCGTCGGCCGGCGTCATGGAGGAGAGCCGGAACGGCGGGCCTTCGGCGGACGACCAGGCGTGGCCGGAGGCGGTGCCCGGGGCGTCGACGAGGCGGATGCGGACCGGTACGGCCAGGCCCTGCCCGTGCTCCGCGAGTCGTTCGCCCAGCCGGGCGCTGCCCAGGAAGGCCGCGATCTGCTGAGCCGACTGCGCGGTGCGGCCGACGGACGTCACGCGGCCGCGCAGCACTCCGTACTGCCCGGGGGCCACCGACTGGACGGTCAGGTCCACCGCCGCTCCGACGGGGACGGCCGATCCGCTGTCGGCCGGTACGTACACCACGGCCATCAGGGGGTCGTCCGGCCGGGCGACGCGTTCCACCGCCGCCACGTCGGATCCGACGGTGACCACGGAGCCGATGCCGGTGGCCAGGGCCGTCAGCCGGCCGGCGGCGAGGCTGCGGACGGCGACGCTCGTGCCCTGCGGGGTGCGGACCCGGAGCAGGGGGACGTCGGCGGCGACCCGGGCCCCTTCCTCGGCGAGTACGTCGGTGACCTGTCCGGCGACGGGACTCTGCAGGACGTAGCTGCCCTGACCGTGGGTCAGGATGCCGGGGGCGTCGAGGGTCGTCGCGACGGTGCCGGTCACCGCCCAGAGGCTCGCGGCGATCATGACGATGACGGTGACGCAGAGTACGAGCCGGCCCTGCGGGCGGGCGAAGCGGACCGGCAGGTCGATCTCGTCGGCCGACTGCAGCTTGGAAAGGGCTTGTTGGCGGAACTGCACGACACTCATCCCTCAACTGCGGTGTGGCTGCTCGGTATCGCGTGGTGTTGCGGATCGCTGCTGGTGGGGCGCCACGTGGGTGGCCGGGTGCTTGGGTCGGCCGCTCGCGTGGTGGCCACGCGGTGTGTGCCCCGGATCCTGAGCGGATCCGGGGCACACGACGATGCGGACGTCCTGGGATCAGACGCCGGCGATCGTCGAGGTGGCGATGCCCGTGATCGGCGCGGTGTTCAGGCCGGTCGCACCCTCGACGGTGCCGATGACCGAGCCGGCGAGGGGGGCGATGGCCGGGGCGAGGCCGTCGAGCGCGATGGTGGAGTTGGCGACGACGCCACCGAGCAGACCGCCGGACACGTTGTCCAGGTCGGCGTCGGAGATTTCCTGGGTCTCGACCTGGGGGACGAAGTTCATGAGGTGAGTTTCCCTTCACATGGGGACGTATCGAGAACAACCGTGGAGGTCATTGCCGGACCGGTGGCGCCGATCCGGAGGGGAAACTTCCGCGGTGTGCTGGATCAAAGCACGTCAGCCTGACGGCCAGCCAATCGAACAACGCCTTCAACCTGCGTGAATGGGGCGGCAATTGCGGGGGCGTGGATTTTCGTCCATCAGTCGGTGGCACCTTCTTCACGAGATCACCGACTGCTGCGCGGGGTGACGGCCGCCCCGACGTGCCGGAATGCGACATTCCGGATCAGCCGGGCCGGTGGCAGGGGCGCGTCGGCGGACGCCCCGGGAGGGCTTCGGCAGAAGATGTGTCCCCTGCGCATTCGGTGTGCAGATTGAGCGACCGTCGCGGGACGTCGCTTTTCTCCCGGAGTTCCCGGACCAGCCGGGAGTTCCGGCGGTTGCCGGAATATGCCCCGTCGGGGGAAAGGACCGAAGGCCGCACAACGTCGTCGTGCGGCCTTCGGTCCCGGCTGCGGGTGCAGGTCGAGGGGTGGCCCCTCATCACCGGTGGGTCGTCGTGCGCCCGCCGGGATGAGGGACTCAGGGATACGTGCGCACGTCGTCGTTGTATTCGCGGGCCCGCTCCCGCACCAGCTCGGGCAGCGTGCCCGACGCGAGGTCGGCGAGCGTCGTCCCTTCGAGGACATGGCGCAGGCTGGCGCGCACGGCTCGCCACACGTCCGGCATCGGCGCCGCGGCGCCCTGGTACTCCAGGCCCGTCAGCTTCAGGTCGCGCACGCTGACGAGCGGACCGTCCATCGCCCGGATCACGTCGGCGAGTGTGATCTCCGCGGGCGGCCTGGCCAGCACGTAGCCCCCCTCGGGCCCGCGCACGCTCCGCACCAGCCGCGCCTGGCGCAGCTCGCTGAGGACGACGAAGAGGAAGCGGACGGGAATGTCCTGACGGCCCGCGATGTCCTCCGCCTTCAACGGGCGGTCCGTCGAGCAGGCCAGCTCCGCCATGGCCCGGACCGCGTAGTCCGTTCTCGCTGAGATCCTCACCGACTCAATGTCTCATGCCTGGCGCGAAATCGATCCGGCACGGTCGCCCGCGCACGGCGGGCTTGTCACTTCACATTGTTCATCGACATAGTGAACTTCGCGCGGGCCGCGAGCGGCGCACACCGACCGTCCCACCCGCCTCGCACGCCCCGTACGACGCGATCCGCCTGACCCGCCCCGACCAGCGCCGACCCGGCACGGCCCGCCGACCCGGCACGACCAGTCCGATCCCCGTCCGAACAGCTCGGACCAAGTCCTACCAATGTCTGATCAATCGCCTGGAGCCGGAGGTATCCGTGGTGTCCGCTGTACCGCGATCAACCGTGGCAGTCGTCGGAGCAGGCGCGGCCGGGGCGCTCGTCGCCGTCCAGCTGTGCGAGACGGCGGCGCGACGCCGCATCCCGCTCGACCTGGTCCTGATCGATCCGGCGGCGGAGGCGGGCCGCGGCACCGCCTACGCCACCGAGGTGCCCGAGCACCGGCTCAACGTGCCGGTCGGCGGGATGAGCTGTTATCCGGACGACCCCGGCCACTTCCAGCGCTGGCTCTGCCGCCACGGCGAACCCACCGTCCACCACGGCGACTTCGCCTCCCGCCACCGCTTCGGCTCCTACCTCGCCGACACCCTCGGCCGCGCGATCATCACCGCGCACGGCACGGTCGCCGTAAGCCGCCTGCGTACACGGGCGACGAGCTGCGCCGACACGGCCGACGGCCGCCTCGCGCTCCGGCTCTCCGACGGAGCGACGGTCACCGCCGACAGCGTGGTCCTGGCCACCGGACCCGCGTCCGGCGGGTCGGCCTGGGCGCCGGCGGAGCTGCGCGCCTCCGACCGGTTCCTCGCGAACCCCTGGGCGCCTGGCGCGCTCGACGCCGTGGGGGAGGAGCACGACGTCCTGCTGGTCGGCACGGGGCTCACCGCCATCGACCTCGCACTCGTGCTCGACCGCCCCGGGCGCACCGTCCACGCCCTGTCCCGCACCGGCCTGCTGCCCCAGCCGCACGCCGTCTCCCCGCTGCCGCCCGTCCCACCGCCTCCGGCCCTGGCCGGACTGCCCCTCCGCCGGCTCCGCACCGCCGTGCGCCGCCATCTGGCCACGACCTTCCGCGACCACGGCGACTGGCGGCCCGCCCTCGACGGGCTGCGCCCCCGCGTCGCCGAACTTTGGCAGGGCCTGAACCCCGACGAGAAGGCCGAGTTCCTCGGCCGCGACGCGACCCGGTGGAACGTCCACCGGCACCGTATGGCGCCGGTCACCGCCGAGGCGGTCGCCCGCGCCCGGGCCGCCCGCCGACTGCGCGTGCACGTCGGCCGGATCCTCGCCACCGAGCCGTGCGAGGACGGCCGCCTCGCCGTGGCGCTGGCGGACGGCCGGCGGCTCACCGTCGGGTGGGTCGTGGACTGCACCGGGCCCGGGCTCCGGCTCGACGCGGCCGCCGACCCGCTGTGGGGCGGCCTGCTCGCCGCGGGGCTCGCGGTGCCGGGACCGCTGGGCATCGGGGTCGCCACCGACGGGGGCCGTCTCCTCGACGCCGGAGGGGAGGCGCGGCGTGCCCTGTTCACGCTCGGGGCTCCCCGCCGCGGTGAGCTGTGGGAGACCACGGCGATCCCGGAGATCCGCTCCCAGGCGCGGGACGTCGCCGAGGCCCTTCTCGCTCCGCTCACCCGCACCCCACGGACCAACCGGCGCCGCCCGACCGACCAGTTCGGTCTCCCGCTCACCACCCACGCGGCGGCCGCCGCCTCCTTCCGCACCGGACTCGCCCGGGTGATCACCGTGCGGGCCAAGGCCGCCGAGGCGTTCACCCGCGCCACCGAACTGGATCCGGGCTTCGCACTCGGCCACGCCGCGCTCGCCCTGCTCGGGCACGAGTGCGGCGCGGAGGTCGATGTGGCCCGGAGGCTCGCCGACGCCCAGCGCGGGGTACGGGAGCGGGGCGACGAGCGGGAACGCTCCTTCGTCGACGTCGTCACCCGCCGGATCGAGACGCGGCACGGCCCTCAGCCGACCGCCCCGGGCCGGGACCGGCGGGCTTCGGACGGCGACACGGCGCTGATCGACCATCTCGACCGCTTCCCCGGCGACGCCCTCGCGCTCAGCGTCGCGGTCCCCACGATCGCCTTCTCCGGCGTCGGCGACCTCGACGGCACCTTGGCGCGGCGGCTGGTGGACCGCACCGCGCCCGTCTACGACGGTCACTGGTTCCACACCTCGCTCGTCGCCTTCCTGCGCCAGGAGGAGGGGTACGTCGACGAGGCGGGCGCCCTCGCCCGCGTGGCGCTGGCCGCGGAGCCCGCGTCCGGGCACGCGGTGCACGCCCTCGCCCACGTCCACTACGAGTCCGGTGATCACCGGACGGGCCGTGACTGGCTCGACGACTGGATCGGCGGCCAGGGCCGGGGCGCGGTCCACCGGGCGCACTTCTCCTGGCACGTGGCCCTGCACGAACTCGCCCTGGACGACGCCGCCGCGGTGCGCCGCCGCTGGTTCGCCCAGCTCGCCCCGTGCCGGGTGAACGGCGTCCGCGCCCTCGTCGACTCCGGGTCGCTCCTGTGGCGGGCCCGGATGTCACGGAACTGGACGGGCCGCGTGCCCGCCGACGGCGTGCTCGACGCGGTCGCCGTCGATCTCGTCGAGCGGCCTGCGACGGCGTTCACGGCGCTGCACAGCGCCGTGGCGCTCACCGCGGCCGGAGACCTTCCCGCGCTCCGGCGGCTGCGCCGGCACGCGTCCCAGGCCGACGCCGTCCAGCGGGAGGTCGTGGAGCCGCTGTGCCGGGCGCTGGAGGCCGTCCTGGAGGAGCGGTGGACGACCGCCGTGCGCGTGCTGCGGGAGCTGCTGCCGTCGCTGCGCAGGGTGGGCGGCAGTGCCGCGCAGCGCGAGGTCGTCGAGGAGACGCTGCTGTACGCCCTCATGGAGGCGGGCCACAGTGACGCCGCCCGCCACCTCCTCCAGGAGCGTCTCGACCGCCGCGCCTCTCCGCTGGACCGCCGCCGTCTGGCGGACCTCCCGGGGTGACGGCTCAGGGGCCTCCTTCCGGGTCAGGCGGGTGATCCTGCACGGGTGACCAGCCCGTGCAGGAGGTCCGCCACCGCGTGGCCGAAGGCCGGCTCGTTGATGTGGGCGTCGATCTCGACCACGGCGACGTCGCTCCCCCGCAGGCCGTCCTTCAGCGCGGCGAAGAGCGCCCCGTCGGCGACCGGATCGTGGTACGGCTCGCCCGGTGCGCCCAGCGTGGACAGCCCGCGCAGGGGGAGGCACACCGTGGTCGGTCCCGTCGCGTCGCGCAGCTTCGCGGCGACACGCCTGCCCAGCTCGGCGCACTCCCGCGGGGTCGTGCGGACGACGGTGATCGAGGGGTTGTGCACCCGCACGTCGCGGTCCCGCACGCGCGCGGGGACGGTGTCCGGCGGGCCGAACTTCACCATGTCGAGAGCGCCGGGGCTCACCACCTGCGGAAGACCCCGGCGGCCGGCGGCGAGCAGCCGGTCCGGTCCCGCCGTCAGGATGCCCCCGCAGAGATCGTCGGCCAGTTCACAGAGGGTCAGGTCCAGGACGCCGGTGAACAGCCGCTGGTCGGCGAGCGATTCGAGGGTGCGCCCGCCCGTCCCGCTGGCGTGGAACACCAGCACTTCGTAACCGCGGTCCGTCAGCCGTGCGCGGGCGGCGTCGACACCGGGCGTCGTCACCCCGGCCATGCTCGCCGCGATCAGCGGCCTGTCCCCGTCGGCCCCCTCGGGCTCCTGCCCGCTCCGCCCGGCGGTGCCGCCGGGCACCCCCAGCTCGGCCGGGCGAAGCGCCCGGACACCGTCGGCGGCGAAGCCCCGCGCCATCGCGGCCGCCGCGTCGACGGCGTTCGCCAGGATCGGGGCGGACACGCGGTTCACCCCGGCGATGTCCACGACGCTGTACATCAGGGTGATGTCCGCGGAACCGACGTACGGCGAGACGTCGCCCGAGGCCATCGAGGAGACCATCACCTTCGGCACCCCGAGCGGCAGCTCCCGCATCGCCGCCGTCGCGAGGGACGTACCGCCACTGCCGCCGAGGGCCAGCACGCCGTGCAGGCGGCCCTCGGCGTACAACCGCAGCACGACCTCGGTGGCGCCCCGCGCCATCGCGGTCACGGCCGCGCCCCGGTCACCCTCCGTCCGTAATCGCTCCAGATCCACCCCCGCCGCGCGGGCCACCTCGGCGCGCGTGATGTCGGCATGGCCGCGCGGCGTCCCGATCACCCCGGCATCGACCACCAGGACGTCGACCCCCCGCCCCAGCAACCGCTCCCGCAGCCAGCCGTACTCCAGCCCTTTGGTGTCCAGGGTCCCCACCAGCACGACGACCGCCATGTCCGTACTGTCCGGCGCGATCCGCCCCGAGACAAGAGCGTGGCGTCTCATCGCCACGATCCGGGGGACCGAGGCGAAGGACGGTCCCGGCCCTCACCGGCCGCCGAAGGCACGGGTGACGGCGCTCATGTCGTAGCCGTACATCTCGCGCTCGCAGGCCGCGCACACGCTCGGCGCGTGCTCGCTCAGCGACCACAGCCGCGCGGGAAGGCCGTCGCCCCGCCCGTGCGCCAGATACAGGTCCTCGGGCCCGATCGAGGACCGCAGGGCCTTCGGGTTGCCGACGAGCCGGCTCGCACCGTCGACGGTCGCCGTGGTGGCCTGGAGCAGCCGGCCGTGGTCGGTGCCGTTGCCGCGGTGGAAGTACCACGTCCCCTCGTACCGCGTGACGCCCTGGATCTTCTGCCACAGCGCCTCGCCGTCGAGCGTCGGCCCCGTCGGCAGCCCGTACGCGGAGTCGGCGTCCGCGACCGTACCGGCCGCGCCCTCGACCGCGGCGGTCACCGCCGCCATGGGATACGTGCCGACGCGGCCGGGGCTGTCGCCCCCGTCGGTGCTGCAGTACTCGCCGAGGAGCAGATGGTCCGCGCCCGTGCGGTCGAGGGAGATGTACGACGCCTTCGGCCGGGCGGTGGCGTAGCACTGGTACGCGTCGGTCTCGCCGGGCGGCCGCGGCGCGGTGAAGTTCAAGGTCGCCACTTGGGGCATCACGTACCGGTGGCCGAAGCCGTACCAGACGGCGCCCTGGCGTCCGATGCGCCTCGGGTCGCGGACGTTGCTGACCAGTCCGTCCGGCGTCGGGTCGTCGACGGCGGCGTCCCCGTCCGGGTCGAGGTCCAGGATCGTGCGGAGGTCGAAGACCCGCAGGCCGTTCTCGGTGTCGGCGACGAACAGATGGTTGCCGTACCAGACCATGCCCCCGGCGTGGGTGCCGTTCTGCGCCTTGCAGCTCTCCGTCACGGTGCCGGTGCACATCCCCTCGCGCGCGTGGAGGGCGTCGAAGGAGACGCGGCCGCGGGAGTCCGTGTACGGCCAGACCAGCAGGACGTGCCGGTACTTCCCGGTGGCCCGGTGGAAGAGGCTGACCCGGACGCCCTTCTCCTCGCAGGCGGCGGAGGCGGTGGCGCGCAGGCAGTCGGCGCGGCCCCAGACGTAGTCGCTGCGGCCCGGATTCTCCGCGTCGTACGAGCCCACGACGAGGGGATCGGCGTCGGAGGAGCCCCAGTCCTCGTCCTCCTGCGCGTCGGAGACGCCGGTGATGGACTGCGGGATCCACTCGGAGGAGGTGGCGTCGGTGTCGTCCCAGCAGACGCGGTGGTGCGGTGTGAGGTCGGGGCCGTAGATGCCGGTGGTGCCGCAGGCGCCGTCCCGGCCGGCCTCCCGGTCGGCCCGCGCCATCAGCGCGCTCAGTCCCTGCTTCGGGAGTGCGGCCTCCAGCCGGTCCACGAGCACGGCGAGGGAGGGTCCCGCCACCAGCCGGAAGTCCCCAGGGCGGCCGGGGAGGGGCGCCGCCAGCGCCCGGGCCTGGCTCCCGGAGAGGGGCGGGGCAGCCGCCGCGGGCGTGCCGGTGGCGGGGGTGGTCCCGGCGAGCAGCGTTCCTGCCAGCAGGGCTCCGACGGCCAGGCGGGTGAGGCGCGGCCCTAGGGCGTGTTTCGACAGTCCCGCCTGCCCCGCGACGCCTGGCACGCACGCTCGCCGCGTTGTCGGGATCG